>JALQZL010000059.1 GCA_023258355.1 Wenzhouxiangellaceae bacterium
GTCTGGGTGGCGTGAGAGATGAGGCTGAGATCCGTGGGCACCGTCGGACTTACATCGGATCGATGCCTGGCCGAGTGCTTCAAAACATGAGTAAAGTGGGCACGCGCAATCCACTGTTTATGTTGGACGAATTAGACAAAATGTCGATGGATTTCCGGGGCGATCCATCATCAGCGATGTTGGAAGTGTTGGACCCCGAGCAGAACGATAGTTTCAATGATCACTACCTAGAGGTGGGCTTTGATTTATCGGATGTGATGTTTATTGCCACAGCCAATTCACTGAACATCCCAGCGCCATTGCTGGACAGGATGGAAATCATTCGCATCCCCGGTTATACCGAGGATGAGAAGCTCAACATCGCCATGCGGTATCTGTTGCCCAAACAAATCAAAGCCAATGGGCTGACTGAAGAAGAAATCCAAGTGAGCGAAGGTGCGGTGCTCGATATCATTCGCTATTACACCCGAGAGGCTGGTGTTCGAAGCCTTGAGCGTGAGCTGGCGAAACTTTGCCGAAAAGTGGTCAAGGCGATCAGCCTGAAAAAAGTGGCCAGCAAGAAAGTGACGGTTAAGAATCTGGATGACTATCTGGGTGTGCGCCGTTTCCGCTATGGTCGGGCTGAGGAAGATAACGAGATTGGTCAAGTCACAGGCCTTGCGTGGACCGAAGTAGGTGGTGAATTGCTGCAAATTGAGGCAGTGGCTTTACCTGGCAAGGGCAAGTTGACCCACACAGGTCAACTGGGTAGCGTCATGCAAGAGTCAGTTCAGGCGGCTTTATCTGTGGTGAGATCCAGAGCAGACGCCATGGGCTTACCGACTGATTTCTATCAAAAATGGGATATGCACGTGCACGTGCCAGAAGGTGCGACGCCTAAAGATGGGCCAAGTGCCGGTATTGCGATGACCACAGCGTTGGTCTCTGTACTGACACAGATTCCGGTCAAAGCTGATGTGGCCATGACGGGCGAGATCACACTGCGTGGCAAAGTGTTGCCTATTGGGGGACTCAAAGAGAAGTTACTGGCAGCACTGCGGGGTGGGATTAAGACTGTCCTGATACCCAAAGACAATGAAAAAGACCTGGTTGAAATTCCAGATCGTATAAAAAAAGGCTTGGAAATTAGGCCAGTACAGTGGATAGATGAAGTGCTCTCACTTGCACTTGAGTCCATGCCTGAGGGCGTGGGTGGCGGTGCAGGCTCACCGACGAGCAGTGAGGCTGGAAAGACTGTTCCCGCACGAGCCCACTAAATTGAGGGTTTTCCAAGGCTTTTTGGGCTAAAAAGCTAGGTTTTCTGGGCATTTCAAGGTATGATGAATTCCGAGATTGGTTGAGAAGTCTCAGCTTTTCAATCCATCTAAATTTCGGGATGCGGACTAATTAAGAACATAAATGCCCATCTTGCCCTACTCAGGATCTCTCAATTTGGGTTAGAGACTGAGAAACTTATACAAAGAATCATTTGGAGAGAGTAGACATGAATAAATCTGAATTGATTGATGCGATTGCCGATCATGCTGGTTTGAGCAAATCTGATGCAGGCCGTGCTTTGGAAGCAACCATTGGCTCAATTACTGATGCGTTGAAGAAAGGGGATACCGTTTCCTTGGTTGGTTTCGGCACCTTCTCTGTTAAGCACCGCGCTGCACGCCAGGGTCGTAATCCTTCAACGGGTGAGACCATCCAAATCAAAGCGTCAAAGAATCCTTCATTTAAAGCTGGTAAAGGCTTCAAAGACGCTATAAAATAAAGGGCTATGCCCAGGGTGCTTAGCTCAGCTGGGAGAGCATCGCCCTTACAAGGCGAGGGTCGGCGGTTCGAGCCCGTCAGCACCCACCAGACCTGGAGCGGTAGTTCAGTTGGTTAGAATACCGGCCTGTCACGCCGGGGGTCGCGGGTTCGAGTCCCGTCCGCTCCGCCACTGACAAAACTGGGCGCCAATTGGCGCCCTTTTTTTAGCTTGTCCACTCACTGGTGTTTTCAAGGAATCGATAAACAACATGCTTCAGGCAATTCGAGATCGGGTGACGGGTGTCGTCGCGTTTATTATTTTGGGGCTGCTAGCAGTTCCATTCATGTTTTTTGGTGTGGAAAGTTACTTCAACACTGTCCCGCAAGATGCGGTTGCGGTGGTGGGTGAAGACGAAATCACCGTGAATGAATTTCAAAGTGAGTTCGCACAATACCGAGCGAGGTTGCGTCAGCAACAAGGTGATCAATATGATGAGATTGCCACCAATCAGCCGACGGTTCGTCGCGAATTTTTAGAGGAATTAATTGATCAACGGTTATTGAGACTTCATGCCCAGAACATTGGACTTGCGGTAAGTGACGAAGTGTTGCTCGACTTAATTCGGGAGATTGAGGCCTTTCAAATTGGAGGTCAATTCAATCCAGAGGCCTATCGTCAAGCGCTGGTTGCAAGCGGCCTGACAGCCCGTGGATTTGAGCAGCGCATTCGAGAAGACCTGCTCACTCGAACTGTTCCAACAGCCGTGTCTGGATCGGCGGTGGTCACCGAGAAAGAGATCGACAGAATCCTGTCTATCAATGAGGAGCAGCGGACTTATCGCTCCGTCAACTTTTCGAGTGATGACTATCTCGACTCAGTGGCTGTCACTGATGAGGATGTCGCGGCGTACTACACAAACAACCAGTCTCAATATATGACCGAAGAATTGGTGAGTTTGAGATACGTGGAGCTGAAGGCCGAAGATCTGACAGGGGGGCTGACGTTAAGCGAAGAAGAGCTCCGCCAGCGCTACGAGGCCGCAAAAGCGAGGTTTTTGTCGCCTGAGCTCAGAAAAGCATCTCATATTCTTCTAGAAGTCAGTGAGGAACGCAGCGATGAGGCGACTCGCGCCCTCGCGCAGACGTTGATCACTGAGTTGGGGGAGGGAGCAAGCTTTGCTGACATCGCCGCTGAGTACTCAGCAGACCCCATCTCGGCAGAGGCCGGTGGTGATCTAGGCTGGATTGAGCCAGGTCAGATGATGCCTGCGTTTGAGCAGGGATTGTATGGATTAAATGAAGTGGGTGAGCTCTCTGCCCCTGTGAAGACGCGCTTTGGCTGGCATATCATTCGTCTAGATGACATTCAGCCACCTGAGGGCCTCAGCTTCGATGACGCGCGTGAGCAGATTCTGTCAGAGTACATCGCCCGAGAGAGTGAGGCCTTGTATATTGAGCTGAGTGAGCGCATGGTGGATTTGGTTTTCGCTGATGATACAACGCTGGAGCCTGTCGCCGCAGACTTGGATCTGGAGATCAAAACCACTGCACCTTTCGGTCGTCTGGGTGGTGAGGGCATCGCCAGTGACCCACAGATTCTACAAGCCGCCTTCTCAGACCGTGTCTTGCTAGATCAGGCAGCTTCAGATCCCATCGAGATTGATCGTGACCACATGGTCGTGGTGATTCTTGATCAGTATATTGAACCTCAACCGGTACCGTTGGACGAGGTTTCCGCCAGTATCCGCGAACAGCTTGAAGAAGAAGCCGCCCTGGCGGCAGCACGTGATGCAGCCGAGTCGTTTGCATCCGCGGTTCGCGAAGACCCCGCTATGCTGGATGAGTTTTCAGAACCTCAAACCATCGGCCGTCGTGACTTTAGCCTAGGCGCTGGGTTTAGTCGAGACCTGTTTAGGCTACCAGCCACTGCTATTGGCGAAGACGCACTCCCTGTGCTCCCAACAAATACAGGCTACGCCGTTGTTAATTTGACCGCTATTGAGCCGGGCGATCCAACAGTGGTTGATCAGCAAATGCGAGAAATTATGCGTCAGCAAATCGCGTTTGCACAAATCAGTTATGAGATCAATGCGTTGATGGAGTGGTTGAGAGCCAACACAGATATCAGCGTCGTTGAAGAGCGTCTCTAACGCTCCAATCAGAATGGCCCTACCCAGTAGCCGAGGTGTTGGTTAAACCGACACCTCGAACTGCTTAGATTAGTCCAAACCAGCCATCCCTACGATATTGTAGCCAGCATCCACGTGTTTAATTTCACCTGTGATGCCGCTAGCGTAGTCCGAGCAGAGGAACGCAGCGGTTTGACCGACTTCTTCAATGTTGATGCTTCGCCTCAGGGGTGCCGTTGTCTCAACGTGGTCGAGCATGGCACGAAATTTAGGGATGCCAGCAGCAGCGAGCGTTTTTATTGGGCCTGCTGAGATCGCATTGACTCGGATACCCTCAGGGCCAAGACCATGGGCCAAGTAACGAACAGAGGCTTCTAGGGACGCTTTGGCAAGCCCCATGACGTTGTAGCTCGGCATCGCCCTGACGGCACCGAGATAGCTGAGCGTCAGCATGGCAGCTTGGCGGCCCTGCATATGGGGTCTAAAGGCTTTGGCCAGAGCTGCAAAGCTGTAGGCGGAGATATCGTGCGCAATTTGAAAGCCTTCGCGGGTAACCGCATCCACAAATTCCCCCTCCAGTTGGTCTTTCGGCGCAAAACCCACGGCATGAATCAGGATATCCAGCCCATCCCATTGACGCTTCAGGGATGTGGCCACTGAGTCAATCTGTTGATCATCTGCCACATCCATCTGAAAGAGGGCGTCAGATCCTGTTTTCTCAGCGATGGCCTCCACGCGAGAGCGGAGTTTGTCATTCTGGTAGGTGAAAGCAAGCTCGGCGCCATGTGCATGCATGGCCTCTGCGATGCCCCAAGCAATGGATCTTGGGCTCGCCACCCCGACAATCAAAGCCTTTTTTCCAGACAACATACCCATTTTTTATCTCTCCTGAATCAGCACAATGAGGTATCGGCCTCCATTGTAGCCGTGAGCGAGCATTTTGTCGCATCGTCTTCACAGGTGTGCGCTATGCTAAGTACCTGACCGACCGGTCGGTCAGTTAGGAACGACACAAAGGCTCGCTGAAAAGGTAAGTAGGCAATGGAAGACAAGTTAACCATGCATGGTAGCCAAGACGGTGCTTCGGCCAGAGACCGATTGATCGCCTGCGCTGCAACCATCTTTGCCCAAAGGGGCTATGCAGCCACGTCGGTGGCAGATATTGCCGTGGAGGCCGATATATCCAAGTCAACTGTCTTCCATCACTTTGCCTCAAAACAGGCGCTTTATCTTGCAGTGATCGAGTCAGCGGCTCAGGATTTTACACAGACGCTTGAAACTGTATTGGACCAGTCTGGACCATTAGAGCAGCGTCTGCGAGACTTTCAATCTCAACACATGGCCCATATATTGACGAATGCTTGGGTGACCCAACTGGTCCTTCGTGAGCTGCAGAAAACGGACAGTGAGCATAGCAAGCATCTGATAGAGGATGTCTTGTCAAGAAATTTCCAGCGGTTAGTTCATTTCATAGAAGCTGGTCAACAGGCTGGCGCCTTAACAGCGACTATTGATCCCTCAGTGGCCGCTTTGACGATTATCTCCAGCAACGTCTTTTTTTTCCAGCACCGACATGTGTTGAAACACCTTCCCGGGTTTAGTGATCACGACAATCCCCAGCAATACACTGAGAAGGTAATTGACCTATTAATTCATGGCTTAAAAGAGGGTGACCATCCATGCGACTAAGTTCTTCAGCTAACACTTTTTTCCTCATCGCTCTGTGCGCTGGCGTTTTAACCGCCTGTGGCGATGGGGACAACATGGAAAATGGGCCACCTGCGACGCCGATAACAGCCGTTCTACCAGAGCTTCGGGAGGTAGAGCATATTGAGCGGAGCGTGGGCCGTCTCCAAGCGGATGTGGCACCCATCATTGCTGCTGAGACATCGGGGCGAATTATTGAGGTCTATGTTGAATCAGGCGACCAAGTCACTCAGGGTCAAGTGTTGGCTCGGCTCGATGGTGAGTTTCAGCAAGCTGGTCTGGACGCAGCCATGGGTGATGTCTCACAACTGACAGCGCTTTATGAGCATCAGGTAAAACAAGTGGCTCGGATAGAGCGTCTCGTCAATGACAGCTTAGTTGCTGATAGTGTCTATGAGGCTGCTGTTGCGGAGAAAGACGCATTGGCCTCCCAATTGGCCACTGCCAAGGCCCGTTTAAGCTCAGCCGCCCTTGAATTTGATCGGGTAGCCATTAGTGCCCCGATCGCTGGTGAAATTGATCAACGCCATTTGAGCGTTGGTGACTTTGTCTCACCCGGGCAAATGGCTTTTTCAATGGTGGCACCCAATGTCATGCGGGCAGTCTTGCCAATCCCTGAGCGGTTGACGAGTGTGGTCAGAAAGGGACAGACCGTGCGTTTGTCTGCTTCCACCGATCCATTGGTGGTGGTTGAAGCGACGATTTCAGAAATTTCTCCGGCGGTCGGTCAACGCTCCCGCGCTGTGGAGGTAGCCGCGCGCATCACCAACCCAGGGCACTGGCGCAATGGCCAATCCATCGTGGGTGATATCGTAATAGAGCGGTCTGAGGCAGTGGTTGTGCCCGCCGTCGCTGTGGTCAAGAGGCCAGGAGGCGATGTGGTGTATGTGGTTGATGAAGCTCAAAACACGGTCTCTGAACGCCCTGTTTCTGTTGGTGTTCGCCACTTGGATGGTTGGGCCATTGAACAAGGGCTCTCTGGGTCAGAGATGGTTGCGCATGATGGGGCAGGCTTCCTCACTGATGGTGCACGCATCAGCATGACCACCGATCAAACTGCTCAAAGAGAACGCCCATGACGTTACCGGAGTTATCAATCAAACGCCACGTGTTGGCGTACATGATCTCAGGCGTCATGCTTCTATTCGGGCTAATTGGCTATGACCGAATAGGCGTGGACCGGTTTCCAGAAATTGAGTTTCCGCTCATCGCGGTCACGACTGTCTTACCCGGTGCGAGTCCAGAAATTATTGACTCAAGTATCACCAACGTGATTGAGGGTGCTGTCAATAGCGTGCCAGGGATTGACTTCATTTCCTCTGAGTCCTCACCTGGCGTCTCAACGGTCGTGATCACATTTAAGCTAACAAAGAATATTGATGTTGCGTTTAATGAGGTTCAGGCCAAGGTTAACCAGAATCTTCGGCAGTTACCGTTAGATGCGGAGCCACCCATTGTTGCCAAGGTCGAGGTAGGGGCAAGCCCGATCATGTGGCTGTCTTTGACCGGCAATCGGACACTACAACAGCTCAACCAGTATGCCAACAACGTTATTCGTAAGCGCCTAGAGACCATTGATGGTGTGGGTGCTGTGCAGATTGGGGGACGCCGAGAACGCACTATTCGAGTCAATCTTGACTTGGATCTGATGGCTGCGAATCAAGTGACTGCGCAAGATATCCAGCAGGCGTTTGCAGGAGAGCACGCTCAGTTTCCAGGCGGCTTTTTGGTGGGTGGATCAACAGAACTTTTGGTCAAACTCGATCTTGAGTATCACACACCAGAAGCGCTGAGCCAAATGATTGTTCGTTATCGCGATGGTGCCCCCATCCGATTAAGCGATGTATCAGATGTGGAAGATGGATTAGCTGACTTTCGATCGATGGCACGGTATAACGGCGTGCCGAATGTGGGTATTGGCATTGTCAAGGTGACCGGTTCGAATACAGTGGCCATTATCGACGAGGTCTACAAGCGTCTGGATGAACAGATCATCCCGCAATTGCCACCGGGGATGCAAATTCAGGTGGCCTCCGATGACTCAGAATTGATCCGAGAAATTGTTCAGTCACTGCAAGACCATTTGGTTGAAGGCGCTTTACTGGCAGCCTTTATTGTTTTGCTGTTTCTGCGCTCTTGGCGGGGTACTTTTATTATCGCAGTGGCGATTCCAATCTCTTTGTTGGCCGCAGTGGCGACCATCTATCTGGCTGGATATACCTTCAACACCATGACGCTCTTAGCGCTCTTGTTACTTATTGGTGTTGTGGTCGATGATGCCATCGTGGTGCTTGAAAATATCTATCGGCATCGACAAGAGGTGAATCCTGATCCAGAACAAGCAGCCATTTCTGGCTCTAACCAAGTCTTCTTCGCCGTCGTCGCCACGACGCTTACTTTGGTATCGATTTTTGCTTCAGTGATCTTCTTAGGGGGCATCATCGGCCGCTTCTTTGAGTCATTTGCTGTCACCGTTACGGTGGGTGTGGTGGCCTCATCTATTGTGGCACTGACATTGACACCAGTGCTGTGCGCACGTTTTCTTCGGGTCCGCCGTTCGGATGAATCAAGAGGGAAAATCTATCACCGATTGGATGTCTTTTTTCTTAAGATGAATGCTTTCTACGAGCAGGCTTTAGCCTATGCGCTCAGTCACCGATGGCGTGTGTTGGTGATTTCCTCACTCGTCGTTTTAAGTTCTGGCTTTTTCTTCGCAGATATTCAAAAAGAATTTGTCCCTGCTGAAGATGAAGGACGTTTCGTTATTTTCTTTAGGGCACCATTGGGCAGTGGCATCGAAACGACTGAGCGCTATATGAGTGATATTGAATCACTGTTATCACAGTATGACCCAGTGAGGTCATACTTCACCGCCATTGGGCTGGGTAGAGCTGGTGAGGTCAATAGGGGACTGGCGTTTGTGCGCTTAAAAGCCAGAGATGAACGTACCATCAGCCAGCAAGAGGTCTTGGCTGATTTAAGGCAGAGACTCAAAGCGCTTCCTGGCGTGATTGCTTTTGCGGCACCACCCAGTATTGTTGGTGGTCAGCGAGGTGAGCCTTTGCAGTTTGTGCTCAAGGGAACGGATCTAAACACCGTCGCTACTTTAGCCGCAGAGCTACAGCGACGGTTGCAATTGGTAGATGGGATGGCCAATGTGGATCTGGATCTGCAAATGAACTTGCCTCAGCTGGAAGTAGAGGTGAATCGGGATTTGGCTGCAGATGCCGGCGTGAGCGCGGCAGAAATCGCCTTTGCGGATTTCCCCGTGGAATAGTCCTGGAAAATCCTCCGGACCACGTTCGCTTCGAACTCGTTGATGCATCGATCTCCGCGGACTGGTTCGCCGTTTGCATCGTATTTCCTCACGACGTCGTAGCC
>JALQZL010000005.1 GCA_023258355.1 Wenzhouxiangellaceae bacterium
TGCTTGGGGTGTACTCTCTCGTGTTCGGTTTGATCTTTAGGGTGCGTGTGCCTGATGGACTTGGTGTGCCTTTTGTCGCTTGGCTAGCCGTCGGATTTTGGCCATGGCTCGCATTTTCCGAGGCGGTTATGCGCGCCGCTGGCGCTATCCGCCAGCACGCAGGCTTGATTTCAAAAGTATCGATTGAGCGTTCGCTGTTTGTCTGGTCAGTACTGAATGCTACTTTCATTTTGCATTTGGCAGGTTATTTTGTGGTGTTGTTGGTGATTCAAGCCTTCGGTATTGATCTCTCATGGCTAGCGTTACCTCACTTGGTCCTCATCGTGGCCAGTCTCTACCTCTTGGCACTGGGGCTTGGATTGCTTCTAGCCTCATTTCAAGTATTTATCAGAGATCTCGAACAGTTGCTCCCCATTGGGTTCACCCTTTGGTTTTTTCTCACACCCATCATTTATGCGCCACAATTGCTTCCTGAATCAGTGAGGGGCTATTTGTATATCAACCCAATGACATGGTGGGTTGAAGAGTTACGCGATGCCCTACTTAAAGGACAGGAGTTACCGGATGAGACCCTGTTGGGTCTGGTCCTATTGGCGACTTTGGTGGGGATGCTGGGCGCTTGGTGTTTTCGAAGAACCAGTCCGTTTTTTGAGGACTTTCTATGAATGGGCCACTGTTAAGCGTGGAAGCAGTCTCAAAGAGCTTCGCTTTGACTGGAAGCGTGGCCCAGCGACTGGGTGCTTTGCTCAGTATTCTACGTATCGGTCAGCCCCAGACCACACAACCAGTCTTATCTGAGCTCAGCTTCGAGGTCCACAAGGGCCAGTCACTGGCGATCATCGGTGGCAATGGTGCGGGGAAATCAACCCTACTAAAGTTGATTACAGGCGTCATGAAACCAAGCACAGGGACGGTTTCTGTGGCTGGCAGCACAGCTGCGCTGCTTGAGCTCGGTGCTGGCTTTGATCCTGAACAAACAGGCTTAGCTAACCTGCATATGAATGCGGCATTCCTAGGGCTAAGTCCCTCTGAGGTCTCTGAACATCTTGATGACATCCTGGCTTTTGCTGACATTGGTGAGGCAATTGACGAGCCTGTGAAACATTATTCCTCAGGCATGGTGGTGCGTTTGGGATTTGCTGTTGTTGCCGCCGTCAAACCTGATTTATTAATCACCGATGAGGTCTTGGCGGTTGGGGATGAGTCTTTCCAGAAAAAGTGTATTCGATGGATTGAGGGCTATCTTGCCCAAGGTGGGACATTATTGATGGTGTCTCATAACATGTATCAAGTTCAAAAGCTTTGTAAAGAGGCGATATGGCTGGATGATGGCTGCGTGCGTCATCAAGGTGAGGTCTTTGAGGTCACACAGGCCTATTTAGCGTGGCATGAACAAAAAGATGCCAAAGCGATGGCCAGAGAACAAAGCATGGCTGTCAGCGCACCCTATGGCCTGGTTTCATTATCGCTCAACACCGTTCATGATCAAGAGGTGGTGCTTGAGATGAACGACACATTAAGTGTTTCTGTCGAAGCCAGCAGTCCCGATGGCCGTGCACCTGTTGTGTTAATCGGATTGGTCCGTATAGACGGCACAGCCATTTATGGAGTGGCCACAGACCATGACCAATTCGAGATGAGTGTATCTGACGACCACAAGGTCCATGTGACCTGTCTATTCGATCATCTGCCACTTTTACCTGGGGCCTACCAAGTCCGTGTACACACCCTTGACCCTGAGGGCTTGCGGGTGCACGACACACTTGAGCAACCTTTTCGAGTCACGGGCAAAACGCGCGAACTAGGGTCAGTACGACTATCGCATCATTGGAGCCAGTCATGACAACCATTGTCGTGCCGATATTCAATGCAATAGAGGAAACCGCCACTTGTCTCCAAAGTCTTGCTGATAGAACCCCCGACAGAGCAAAAGTTATCCTAATCAATGATGCCTCGACTGACCCATCAGTGGCACAGGCTCTGGCTGATATTCCGGATCATTGGGTTGTTGTTCATAACGAAAAAAACATTGGATTTGTGGCCACTGCCAACTTAGGGATGGCGCTTGCGGCGCCAGATGATGTCCTATTGCTTAATGCAGATACTGAAGTGACCACAGGGTGGCTTGATGAGATGGAGGCTTGTTTGGGCTCTGATCCAGCCATTGCTTCCGTTAGCCCACTGACAAATCATGGTGAAATCGCCTCTATTCCCTTATTTTGCCAAGCGAATAGTTATCCTGAAGATGCTGAGCGATGGGCGGTGGCTTGTCGTCATTCCTCTGACCCAGCCATTGAGGCTGTGTGGACAGAGGTGCCGACCACCATCGGCTTTTGCATGCTTATCCGACGCCAGGTGCTTCATGAGATTGGTTGTTTCGATGAGCAGGCTTTTGGCCGTGGTTACGGTGAGGAAAATGACTGGTGCCAACGAGCCATTCAATCGGGCTGGCGACATGTCCTGTGTGATCGCGCTTATGTGGCGCATCAAGGTGGTGCCAGTTTTGGTCCACTGGGATTGACACCAGGCGGTGAGGCCTTGCGTCAATTAGCGCAGCGTTACCCCAACTACGAGTCCGATGTTGCTAAGTTCATCAAAAATGATCCCATGGCCTCCAGACGACAGCAGATTGTTGAGTATTATCAAAAGACCCCTCACAATAGTGGTTCATGAGTGACGATAAAAACATCTTGCCATTCACGGGCGAGCGGTTCACCCCCGAATGTGTTCGTGAAATAGCCTATGAACATTGGCACCGCTATGCGTGGGCGAAGTCATTGGTTGAGGGATATGATGTCTTAGATGTGGCTTGTGGTGAGGGCTATGGCAGCTACCTTTTATCTCAGGTGGCACGATCTGTGATCGGTGTAGATAGAGATGGGGAAACAATAAGCCATGCGCGACACCGTTACCAAGCAGATCAATTGACATTTATCGAAGCCGACGCATTATCGATCCCCGTGGCGGATCACTGTGTTGATCGGGTTGTGTGCTTTGAAACGATCGAGCATCTCAACGATCACCATGGTCTCATGACAGAAATCAAGAGGGTCTTGCGACCTGATGGTTTACTGATCTTGTCCTCTCCAAATAAGGCCAGCTACAGTGATGCCGAAGACCACGCTAATCCCTTTCATTTCAAAGAGCTCTATCGTGAAGAACTGGAATCTTTGCTTGGTCAGCATTTCAATCAATATCAACTTTGGGCACAAAAGCTGACTTTCGCTTCAGTGGTCTGGCCACTCACCAAAGGCGCATCTCAGCCTGGAGAATCAGTCGATTGGGCCATAAGTGGTGAGGAAGGCATTCAAACCGATCAATCTCCGACCTACCTGCCACAGTATTTTCTCGCAATAGCCTCGGCCGGTGATCTAGGGTCTATTGAAAAAGCTCAATGGAGTTTATACAGCGATCAAGAGGAATCGGTTTATGCGCATTATCGTGATGAGATCAGATTCCACATGCACATCGGAGAAGTCCTTGCCCAGAAAGAAGCCGAGATTGAACGTCTGAGGGCTGAGCAGTCAGTGAATTGGTGGCGCCGACTCATGCGGTTGTGGCGTGGTGAGTCAAGGTAGCCGCCGATGAGCACATCCAGTCCAATCGGGATGGACAAAGTCACTGTCTTAATTGTTAACTACAACTCAGGGCAGTGGTTGGCTCGTTGCCTCAAGACGCTAGAGGAAGGCCCACTACGACCATCTCACTGCCTCATTTTAGATAATGCCTCGAGTGATGGCAGCCTGTCATTGATCAGTGATGAATCTAGCGCTGAAATCCAACGGTCATCGACAAATCTTGGTTTTGCTGCGGGCATCAATCAATTGGCACAGTCGGTCGAGACACCCTATCTATTAATTTTAAACCCTGACTGTCTACTCCGTCCCGAAGGTTTAGTGAGCTTGGTGAATGAGTTGGAAAACCACCCTGAGGCAGCCATGGTGTCGGGTCGTGTGTTTAATTTGGATGGGACTGAACAACGGGGCTCTCGACGGTGCTTGCCCAACCCCGCTCGTATTTTAAAAGAGCTGGCTGGCCACGCACCAGGGGCAGGTATTGATCTTGTTGACCAACCCGCACCAAGCCAACCGGTAGAAGTTGAAGCTGTGTCTGGCGCTTGCATGCTTATTAAAACCAGTGTTTTCAAAGCCATGAAGGGACTCGATGCTGACTACCCGATGCACTTTGAAGATTTGGATTTAATGGCCCGTATTCGGCAAGCTGGCTACACCATTCGTCTTGTACCCGATGTGGCGATATCGCATGCAGGCGGCATTTCTTCCCATCACCGTCCATTGGCGGTGATGCGAGATAAACATGATGGACTTTGGCTTTATCTAAACAAGCACTGCCAAGACTCTTGGCCTATCTGGTCTCGGCCATTTTGGTGGTTGGGCATACACCTTCATCGATGGGCGTTAACGCCCATCCTGTGGTGGCAACAAAAACAATGACAACCGATGTCTGAAGTGACCACTGTTTTGGTCCTCGGCGCCACCCAAGAGGTCGGTCGTGCGGTTATCCAGCGTTTAGAGGCATCGAGGAATCCACTGTTCCATATTCACGCGGTCTCGCGCCAAGACCCAGACAGTGCCTGTCGGGATTGGCGCCCGACTGATTCAGCCCAAGCCTCGGTCCAGTGGCATTGCCTGGATTACACAAGACAGACATTCTGCGGCCAAGCGGATTACATCATCAGTGCAGCGCCGATTGGTCTGGTGGGACGCCACTTATCGCACCACAAAGCCTCACCACCCAAGGCGGTCTGGGCACTTAGCTCGGCCAGCACGGATTTTAAAACAGACTCTTCTTCAGCTTCGGAACGGGCGCAAATGGCGGCGATCAAGGCATCTGAGGCTGCGATCGTCTCGCACTGTGAGGCAGAGGGTATTGGTTTTCAGATTTTCAAGACCACCATGCTGTATGGTCACCAAGACCAAAATATCAATCGACTTGCTGATTTAATCAAACGCTTAGGCTGGGTGCCTGTCATCGGCAACGGACATCGGGCGCCCGTCCATGTTGATGATGTGGGGCACTTATTTGCCAACGCTTTGATAAGTCACTCGAAGACGGGGCACATGCCAAATGGGGTTTGGCGTCTACAAGGTGGCGAGGTTTTGCCTTATTCCGTCCTACTCCAGAAAATAGCCGATGCAAGAGGTCTACGTTGTCGCATTGTGCCCATCCCCATGGTGCTGATGTCTATGTTGCTGACCATGGCGCACGTCTTTAGGCAGTTAAGGGATGTCAATAAAGCGATGATCGCACGTCAACAAATGGACTTAACAGTCGATGATGAGCCAGCCCGCAAGCACTTGGGCTGGGAGCCTCGAAAGTTTAGTCCTTGAGTGGCTTGTATTTAATTCTTTGCGGCGTGGCATCGCCGACCCGGCGCTTGAGGTCAGCCTCATAATCAGAGAAGTTGCCCTCGAAGAATTCGACATGCGAATCCCCTTCAAATGCCAAGACATGCGTGGCTATACGATCTAGGAACCAACGGTCATGGGAGATGACGAGGACACAACCAGGGAAGGCCAGCAGACCCTCCTCAAGTGCGCGCAGTGTCTCCACATCCAAATCATTGGTTGGCTCATCGAGCATAAGCACATTGCCACCGCTTTTTAGGATCTTCGCCAAATGCAGCCGATTGCGTTCACCGCCGGATAGTTGCCCCACTTTTTTCTGCTGTTCAGCGCCTTTGAAATTGAAGCGACTCGCATAAGCGCGGGCAGCGATCCGATAGTTGCCAACTTGCACCTCGTCAGCACCGTCACTGATTTCCTCCCACACCTGACGGTCATCATTGAGACTGTCCCGGCGTTGGTCGACATAGGCCAAGGACACGGTATCACCGACCCGCACAGTGCCCTGATCGGGAGACTCAGTACCAGCGATCATATTGAATAAAGTGGTTTTGCCTGCCCCATTGCCCCCGATGATCCCCACAATCGCCCCTGGGGGAATTTTGAAGCTCAAGTTGTCAATCAGCAGACGATCTTCAAACCCCTTGGACACGCCTTCTGCTTCGATAACAAGGTCTCCCAAACGGGGTCCTGGCGGGATATAGATCTGCGCCGTCTCATTTCGGGCCTGAAACTCTTTCGAGTTCAACTCCTCGAATTGCTTGAGGCGGGCTTTACTTTTGGCTTGACGGCCTTTGGGGTTAGTGCGCACCCACTCCAATTCTGATTTGATGGTGCGCTGGCGTGCCTCTTCTTGTTTTTGCTCCATCGCCAAGCGCTGTTCTTTTTGCTCAAGCCAGCGACTGTAATTGCCTTCGAAAGGAATGCCATGACCTCGGTCCATCTCCAGGATCCATCCAGCCACATTGTCTAAGAAATAGCGATCGTGGGTCACCGCGATGACTGTTCCTGGGAACTGATCCAGAAATCGCTCTAGCCAAGCCACCGATTCGGCGTCGAGGTGGTTGGTTGGCTCATCGAGGAGCAACATATCAGGCTTAGACAACAACAGCCGACACAGGGCCACACGGCGGCGCTCACCACCAGATAGCTTAGCGACTGGCGCATCCCAAGCAGGCAGTCTCAATGCATCAGCCGCCACCTCTAAAGTACGATCTAGCTCCCAACCATCCACAGCATCAATTTGATCCTGTAGCTCTGCTTGCTCTGCGAGCAGGGCATTCATGGCCTCATCATCCATGCTGTCGCCGAAAGCAAGAGAGATCTCATCGAACCGCGTGAGTAATGCCTGGATATCTGCGACGCCCTCCATCACGACCTCCCTGACCGTGGCAGATTCGGGTAACTCAGGTTCCTGTGGCAAATAACCGATCCGAATGTTGGGTTGAGGCCTTGCTTCCCCATCAAACTCCGAGTCCACACCTGCCATAATCCTCAAGACAGTGGACTTGCCGGCCCCATTCAGGCCAAGCACGCCAATTTTGGCGCCCGGAAAAAACGACAACGAGACGTCTTTGATTAACGTCTTATTGGGTGGCACCGTTTTGCTCACTCGGTGCATAGTGTAGACATATTGGCTCATGGCAAGCATGATACCAATGTATCGTGAGAAAAGGCGAAGCTTGAACAATGCATATTTTGGTCACAGGCGGAGGTGGATTTCTTGGGCAGGCCATCGTTCAGCAGCTGCTAGCGCGAGGTGATCAGGTCCAGGTGCTCAATCGCCGCCATTATTCGGGACTTGAGGCCAAAGGCGTTCGGTGTCTCTTGGGGGATATCGCAGACCCTGAGGCTGTCATGACCGCCTGTCAAGGCGTCGATGCGGTGATTCATGTGGCAGCCAAGGCCGGTTCAGGGCTCTATCGACCCGATTTCTATCAGGCCAATGTGGTGGGCACAACCAACGTCTTAAAGGCCTGCCAAGCTCACGGCATTCGGTATTTGGTCCATACCTCCTCACCCAGCGTGGTTCACTCTGGGCAAGATATCGAGGGGGGTGATGAGTCCCTGGCTTACCCTGACCACTACAGCGCGCCTTATCCAGAGACCAAGGCGCTCGCCGAGCGAGAAGTCTTGGCAGCCAATGGTGAAAATCTTCGCACCTGCGCTTTGCGGCCACACCTAATCTGGGGGCCGGGGGACAATCAACTGCTGCCCAGGCTAATTGAAAAAAACCGTGGTCGAGGCATTCGCCTTCCTGCCCCTGACAAACGAATTGATGCGGTATACATTGAGAATGCCGCCCATGCCCACCTGTTGGCGCTCGATGCGTTGATTGAGGGAACCGCCGCCGCGGGATCTGCTTTTTTCATCAGTAACGATGAACCCATGCCCATAGAGGACATCATGAGGCAATTGCTCTTGGCCGCTGACCAAACACCCCATATTCAGTCGATCTCGCCCAAACTGGCTTGGATGCTGGCCTCAACGATTGAGTCGGTATGGCGGTGGACCAAAAGAAGAGACGAGCCCCCGCTGTCTCGGTTTGTCGTGGAGCATTTGGCCACAGCGCACTGGTATCAGATCAATCGAGCCAAGGAGATTTTGGGATATCAGCCAAGGATCAGCATGGCTCAGGGCTTTGATCGCTTGCGTGAGCGCCAGTAGGTCAGCATACGCTCCAGTCCAGACCGCTTGAGGATGGCTTGGTCAATCGGATCCACGCCGTCATAACCAAGGTATTTGTGTTTGATCCATGCGTTAAGATCGGTCTGGGCTAAGAATTTGAAAACCCAGTGATTGAGGGGATGAAAGCCGGATTTTTTGAGCCATGCTGTACCGAAATCGATGACCACCAAGTCATCTGCCTCGGTCAGGAGAATATTGGCATGCCGTTTGAGATCCCCATGAGCCACCCCTTGTTCGTGCATGTTGCTTATGGTCACTTTTAATTGCTCGAGCGCCTTTTGGGGCAAACGCTCGCCTGGCTTTATTGGTCTGCCACTGACATAGCCCAGCACCAAATAGGCGTTTGAGACAAAGCCAAGGCAAGGGGGGATGCCGACCACGCCACATAACCGCTGATAGGCAGTGTGCTCATGTCTCAGTGTTCGCAAGGAGGCCCAGCGTCGCCAACCTTTCCCAGTGGCTTTTTTAATGATGATTCTCTCGGGCAAACCTGGCTCATTGAGCTCAAACAGTCTCACCTCACCCTGATGGTGGGGCCCCATGGCGACTGTTTGGCCGTCATTGAAGTCTAGGCCGGAGACCACGCGGGTCAGCAAGTCTTGATCTGGCGTAGGTGAGGTGGCTGTCATAACGACTATGATAGATGAGGATTGCGCCACGATTTCTGGCAAAATGGGGGTTTGAGGACTCGAAAATGGCAAAAACTGCCCCCACAATAACGTTCTGCCTGACTTTTTGAGGATGAAGTGAACCATGCCTATCTATGAATACCGATGTGAGGCCTGTGGCCACGAGTTTGAAAAGTTACAAAAATTATCTGACCCAGTCATTACTGAGTGTCCTGAGTGTCATCAAAATGATGTCAAAAAGCTCATCTCAGCGGCTGGCTTTCGTCTGAAAGGCGGCGGTTGGTATGAAACCGATTTCAAGAAATCGGGAAAGCGGAATCTGGCAGGAGACAGTGATGCTGGTTCATCAGGCGCTGGCAAATCAGAGGCCACATCCAAGAACAAGGGTGGCGACAGTACAAGCGCCTCAACGAAAACCACCAAAGACAAAGTCGCCTGACAGCAACGACTGTCTGGGCCATTGAAACGAACTGAAACACTGAGATAAGTAAGGTCAAATCATGCGTAGCCATTTATGCGGCAAAGTCACTGAAGCGCTCAACGAGCAAACCATCACCGTCTGCGGTTGGGTCGGACGCGCTCGAGACTTGGGCGGACTTATTTTCGTCGGCCTTCGTGATTATGCCGGTACGCTACAAGTGGTGATCGAGCCCGAGAATGCCGAGGCTTTTGCAGTGGCTGAGCGTTTGCGCAATGAGTTCTGTATCCAGGTAACCGGTCGTGTGCGGATGCGTCCGGAATCTCAATGGAACTCGGACATGGCAACGGGCAAAGTGGAACTCTTGGCTGACACGGTGACCATCTTAAGTGCGAGTGCGCCCTTACCTTTATTGATGAGCGATGAAGATGGTGAGGAAGTTCGCTTGAAGTATCGGTATTTGGATCTGCGCCGCGAAAGATTGCAACACAACCTGCGCCTTCGGACCCGACTCACCCGAGCCATTCGTCACTATCTCGATGACTTGGAGTTTCAGGACATTGAGACACCGATTCTCACTAGGGCAACGCCAGAGGGCGCCCGAGACTATCTGGTGCCTAGCCGAGTTCAGCAGACTCGCTTCTTCGCACTCCCCCAATCTCCCCAGTTATTCAAACAGCTGTTAATGATGGGTGGCATGGACCGCTACTACCAAATCGCCCGATGCTTCCGAGATGAGGATCTGAGAGCTGATCGGCAGCCAGAGTTTACTCAGCTCGATCTTGAAATGGCCTTTGTCGAGGAGGCAGATGTCCAAGCCGTTGCTGAGGGCATGATCCGCTCGGTCTTCAAATCAGTGCTGGATGTTGATTTGCCTGACCCATTTCCAAGAATGGGCTGGGACGAGGCCATGCGTCGATTTGGCTCTGATAAACCAGATTTGCGGAATCCGCTAGAAATGGTCACCATCTGTGACCAAGTCAGACAGGCTGAGTTTAAAGTGTTCTCTGAACCAGCGAATGATCCTAAGTGCCGTGTTGTGGCGATGCGCGCCCCGGGAGGTGCCTCACTCACCCGGCGTGTGATTGATGAGTACACAGAGTACGTGGCTCGCTACGGCGCGAAGGGACTGGCATGGATGAAAGTCAATGCCAAGGCAGAGGGTATGTCGGGTATTCAATCGCCCATCGCAAAATTTCTCACGCCAGAGACCGTGATGGAGATCGTCGATGCGGTAGGCGCTGAGGATGGCGATGCTATTTTCTTTGGCGCTGGCCCCAAACCGACTGTGGCCGCTTACATGGGCGCACTCCGTAATCGCCTTGGCCAAGACTTAGACTTGGTCGCAGCAGGCTGGGCGCCTCTTTGGGTGGTTGATTTTCCAATGTTTGAAGATGACCCAGAAACAAACCGGCTGTATGCATTGCACCATCCATTTACGGCGCCAGCGGTCCCTGATCCACAGGCTTTGACCAAGGATCCTGTGAGTGCTGTTTCGCGGGCCTATGATCTGGTGCTCAATGGTGCTGAAATTGGCGGTGGCTCCATTCGAATTCACGACACCCAGATGCAACAAACCGTCTTTGATCTCCTGGGTATCTCTGGAGAAGAAGCGCAAGAGCGATTTGGGTTCTTATTGGAGGCGCTACGCTACGGGGCACCACCGCATGGGGGAATCGCCTTTGGTATTGACCGGATCGCCGCACTGATGGCAGGTGAAAATTCTATCCGTGAAGTCATTGCGTTTCCAAAAACGACCAACGCCGGTTGCCCGCTGACGGGGGCACCCTCATCTATTGATGAGGAGGCACTGGAGGAGTTGGCCATCGAAGTGCGAGAGCGCCAAGCATCTCCATCTTCAGAATAAACCATGAGACCCGTGGTTTTAGTGCACGGGTTCTTGGTCGGTGGCTATTCATTCAAGGTTTTGGCGAACCGCCTAAGACGCCGAGGATTTCAACCTCATCTATTTGCCTACCCCAGCCGTCAGATCACCCTTGAGCAAGCAGCCCGCCAGCTTCTCGATTTCAGTCATCGACTAGATCCACAAACACTTGACTGGGTAGGTCATAGCTTGGGTGGGCTGGTCATCTTAGAGATGTTCAAACAGCTCGAGCGTGAGCAGTCAGTTTTGCCACCTGGGCGCTTGGTGCTACTTGGTTCGCCAGTCCGAGGAGCTGGGGCAGCGCTGGGGCTGAGTCAGCATCGATGGGGTCGGCGCTTACTGGGACAAGCCCGCATGGGCTTGCAACAGGAATTCGATCAAGCGCCAAAAGGCCGAGAGACCACGGTTATTGCAGGCACTCAGCCTGTGGGCATGGGCCAGTGGTTTCATCCGATCGCCTCGCCTCATGATGGCACGGTTTCTTGTGCTGAAACCAAACTGACAGGCGCCCGATGGCTTAGTGTTCATACCACTCACTCTGGGCTATTGTTTTCAAGCCAAGTGGCTGATGAGACCATACGGGCCTTGTCTGGCCACTTTGACCAATAACACTGCCCCAAGGGTTCGGTTAAAATTGAATCTACAGCGATAAATCGGAGCAGACAGAGTTCATGGCAGGTCATAGTAAGTGGGCGAATATTCAGCATAGAAAAAAAGCCCAAGATGCAAAACGAGGCAAGATTTTTACGCGGTTAGTTCGCGAGATTTCTGTAGCAGCTCGAGAGGGAGGTGGTGATCCTGAATCCAATCCGAGGCTTCGCTTGGCCATCGATAAAGCCAATGGGGCCAACGTGCCAAAAGACAATATCGAGCGGGCCATCAAAAAAGCGACTGGTGAGTTGGCGGGGGTCAACTATGAATCCATCCGATACGAAGGTTATGGTCCTGGCGGTGTCGCTGTCATGGTCGATTGCCTGACAGACAACAGGAATCGGACAGTCGCCGCAGTGAGACATGCTTTTAGTAAGCATGGCGGCAATTTGGGCACCGATGGTTCAGTCGCTTATTTGTTTGAAAAAAAAGGTGTGGTGGATTTTGCGCCTGGTGCCGATGAAGATGCCATCATGGAGGCGGCACTTGAGGCTGGCGCTGATGACATCATCACCAATGATGATGGCAGTATTGAAGTCTTGACCGAGCCCGATGCTTTCGAAGCGGTGCGCGACGCTTTAAAAAAGAGCGCACTGGAGTATGAGGAAGCACAAATCACACAAAGACCATCGACCAGCACGGCAGTGGATGTGGAAACAGGCCAGCAGGTTTTGAAGTTTCTCGATGTATTGGAAGACCTAGATGACACACAAGATGTCTGGTCCAATGCTGACATTCCAGCTGATAGCTACGCGTGATGCGAATTTTAGGCATTGATCCTGGCTCACGCATCACGGGCGTGGGCATCATTGAAAATGAGCGAATGATCTATGCCGACAACCTCAAATTGGGCAGCGGTCCAATGCCAGAGCGATTGGGGACTCTGTTTGGCTATTTGGTTGATATCATTTCAATCCATCAGCCTACCGCGGCTGCCGTGGAGACGGTTTTTATGAATCGAAATCCGCAAGTCACGATCAAATTAGGCCAGGCTCGTGGCGCTGCTATTTGTGCTGCGGTGCAGGCTGGATTGGAGGTTCATGAGTATGCGCCAAGAGCCATCAAGCAAGCAGTGGTTGGACGAGGCAGTGCCACCAAGCATCAAGTCCAGCACATGACTCAGATTCTGCTGTCTTTAAAGGATGATGTTGGAGAAGATGCCTCGGATGCCTTAGCGGTGGCGCTGTGTCATTATCACACCACCCAAACCAATCAGCGTCTACCTGAGGGAGTCCGTTTGAGATGATTGCGCGTCTAGCTGGGACTTTAGTTGAACTGTCTCCACCTTCGGTACTGATCGATGTGGCCGGCGTTGGCTATCAGGTTGACATCCCAATGACGGTGTTTGATCAATTGCCCCGCATCGGTGAGCGTGTGGTTTTGCTAACAGAACTCATTGTTCGTGAAGATGCGCACACGCTCTATGGTTTTCACACAAGCGCTCAACGCCAGTTATTCAGAGATTTATTGAAAGTCTCAGGCGTAGGACCTCGTTTGGCTTTGGGCATTTTGTCTGGCGTGAGTGCAAACGATTTTGGTCTGATGATTGATTCAGGCGACACCGAGGGGCTGACGCGGCTACCTGGCATTGGCAAGAAGACGGCCGAGCGCTTGGTTTTAGAAATGAAAGGACGGATCAGCGCCACCGATACTGGCGGATCAATGAGTGGTGGTGCCAGTTCTGATGCTGCGAGCGAGGCCCGAGCTGCGCTCAGTGCGCTTGGCTATTCCCAGTCAGAGGCGCTTAAGATGGTGCGTGCGGCTGGGCAATCATTATCTGAAGATGCCCCTGCTCAGGTCTTGATTAAAGAAGCATTAAAGCAGAAGATGAGTCGATGAGTAGCGAGGATATCCGATTGATCAGTGGCGCAGACCAGCCCGATGAGGTGGCGATGGAGGTGAGTCTAAGGCCGGCCACCTTGTCTGAGTACATTGGACAATCTGATATGAAAGACCGCCTCGGGATTTATTTGGAATCCGCTAAGAGACGCCATGAGGCGCTAGACCATGTGTTGATCTTCGGCCCACCAGGCCTCGGCAAGACCACCTTGGCGCATGTGATTGCTTCTGAGATGAATGTGAATGTCCGACAGACCTCTGGCCCTGTGCTTGAGAAGGCCGGCGATTTGGCAGCCATGCTCACCAATTTAGAACCAGGGGATGTGCTATTTATTGATGAGATCCACAGACTAAGCCCAGTGATTGAAGAGATCCTTTATCCAGCGATGGAGGATTACCGGATAGACATCATCATCGGTGAAGGACCTGCGGCCCGCTCAATTCAGTTAGACCTCCCCCGATTTACTTTGGTTGGGGCAACAACGCGTGCAGGCTTACTCACTTCGCCACTCCGTGACCGATTCGGTGTGGTTGAACGCTTGGAATTCTATAGTGCCCCTGATCTATCAAGCATCGTCTCGCGCTCGGCGGGGATTTTGGGTATCGAAGCCGATGAAGCGGGCGCCTTTGAGATTGCTCGGCGAGCCAGGGGAACGCCCAGAATTGCCAATAGACTACTGCGTCGGGTACGAGATTTTGCACAAGTCCGCGCCAATGGAAAGATCACACAAGATGTGGCCACAGACGCGCTGGAGATGTTGCAGGTGGATCGGCATGGTTTTGACACCATGGACCGCCGTTTGATCAAAATTTTGATTGAGCAATTTGAGGGTGGCCCAGTGGGTGTAGAGAGTCTTGCTGCGTCTTTGTCTGAAGAACGAGGCACCATTGAAGATGTGATTGAACCTTATTTGATTCAGGAAGGTTATTTGGTGAGAACCGCCCGTGGTCGAATGGCCACACGCACTTGTTGGGAATTATTGGGTTTGAAGCCACCCTCTGACCGCATTGAGCCTGACTTGTTCGAGTCATGATGGGTTTTGATGTCTGTTTTTGAAAGCACATACCGCGTCTACTGGGAAGATACCGATGCTGGTGGTGTGGTGTATCACGCTCGCTATCTGAATTTCCTAGAACGTGCGCGCACCGACTGCCTGTTGGCGCTGGGACTTGGGCAATCTGACTTGAAAGACAAATCTGGACAGTTATTTGTGGTGACACGCATTGAAACTGACTTCATCCATCCAGCCCGTTTGGAAGATGAACTTGTGGTCACCACGCGCGTCGAAAGTATGAAGCGAGCATCAATGGTGTTTGCTCAAACGATTAGGCGAAAAGCAGATCAACAAAAACTCAATGAGGCGAGGGTGACGGTGGCATGCCTTAACTCGGAGACATTTAAACCAGCTCGCTTACCAACTCAGTTGGTGGCAGCTTTTCAAAACCCTTAGGACACTGAAACCATGGAATCAAGTGAATTACAGATTTGGGAATTGATTATCGAAGCCAGCTTGCTCGTGCAGGGCGTCATGGCGTTACTGGTATTGGCCTCCATTGGCTCTTGGATGGTGATTTTTAGAAAGCGTCAGATGCTCTCTAAAGCAAAAAAGAGAGCGCACAAGTTTGAAGAGTTGTTTTGGTCAGGTGCTGATCTTGGCAAGCTCTATGACAAGGTCGCCAGTGATCAAGCGAACAAAGAGGGCCTTGAAGCGATCTTCCAGTCTGGCTTTAAGGCCTTTACTCGGCTGCGGGAAGAGCAGCATCTCAACCCAGAAACGCTATTTAATGGTGCGCACCGTGCGATGCGAGTGACGTTGACGCGTGAGATTGAGCGCTTAGAGAACAACCTAAGCTTTCTTGCCACCGTTGGCTCGGTGAGTCCCTATGTGGGGTTATTCGGCACCGTTTGGGGGATTATGAATTCCTTCAGAGGGCTCGCCGGTGCTCAGCAAGCCACCATTGCAATGGTAGCACCAGGCATTTCTGAGGCATTGATCGCAACAGCCATGGGTTTGTTTGCTGCGATTCCAGCTGTGATTGCATATAACAAATACTCCAGTGAAGTGGAGCGTTTGGAGATGCACTATGACAACTTCAAAGAAGAATTCGGCTCCATTTTGCATCGGCAAGCAAGAAAGCTACAGGAGCAGGGTTGATGCCACATGAAATGACAACCCGGCGACGACGCAAGCGTATGTCTGAAATGAATGTGGTCCCCTACATCGATGTCATGTTGGTGCTGTTAATTATTTTCATGGTGACAGCGCCTTTGATGAACCTTGGCATTGAGGTGGATTTACCCACTGGCCAAGCTGGCCCCTTGAGTGATCAAGGCGATCCATTAACAGTCACAGTGACTGCGACAGGTGAGTTATACCTTGATCTTGGTGATGCGCCTGAACTGGTTGATGAGCAAACGTTGATTGATAAAGTAAGTGTGATCGCAAGCGCTAACCCCAGCGTTCAAGTCACTGTCAGTGGCGACCGGGATGTTGCCTATCAGTATATTTATGGGGCAATGGTGTTGCTGCAAAGAGCAGGTGTTGAATCTGTGGGCTTGATCGGTGATCCAGAAGAGCCCTAAAACAGATCTCAAAGGGTTTAGTCTAGCGCTGCTTCAAGCGATCGGCGTTCATCTTCTATTCCTAGCCCTCTTCGTCGCCAGCAGTTGGGATTGGGCGCCATTTGAATCCACCATGCCCCCAGTACGGGTGACTCTAGTGGATATGGGCCCAATAGTTGCCGAACGTGAAGCTGAAGCTGAGCGACAAGCTCGCCTCCAAGCGCAACGAGAGGAGGAAGAGAGAGCCCTAGAGCAAGCTCGACAGGCAGCGGCCGAGCGTTTGGAGCAGGAACGCCTTGCACAAGAGCAAGCGGCCAAGGCCCGAGCAGAAGAGCGCGCTCGGGCCGAAGCTGAGGCTGAACGGCAAGCTCGTATTGAAGCAGCGCAAGCCAGAGAGCGTCGAGAGGCCCAAAGGCGACAAGCAGCTGCCGAGGCCGAGGCCGAGGCGCTAGCGAAAGAGCGAGAGCTGGCTGAGTTGCGGGCGCAGAGAGAGGCGGCGCAACGTGCTAGAGAGGAACAAGAGAGACAGCTTCAGGCGCTAGCAGAGCGTCGTCTCGCCCAAGAGCAGGCCCGTCGCGATCAGATCGAGGCAGAGCGACTTCGTTTGGCAAACGCCCAAGCACAAGCCGATGCCCGACAAGCCACGTTGCGTGAAGAGTATATACTGACCATACAAGAACTCATTCGTAGGAATTGGACGCGACCACCGACAACACCAGCGGGTATGACGTGCACCGTGCGTGTTTTCCAGATTCCAGGTGGCGAAATTATTAGCGCTGAATTGGTGGCGCCTTGTAACGCAGATCAGGTAACGCGTGGTTCAATCGAAACAGCCATTAGCCGTGTATCTGCCTTGCCATACAGAGGATATGAGAGTGTCTTTGCAAGAGAAATTGAATTTGCCTTTAGGTACAACGGTCAGTAGGCCGCTTTACTGGTTACTTATCACCCTGGTGGGGATAGGGTATCTGTCCATTGCGCATGCCCAACTGCGAATCGAAATCGTTGACGGTGTGGAAGGGGCCATTCCGATCGCGGTGGTGCCATTCGAGTGGCAATCTCGGGCTGATCAACCAGCGGTTGGTGTGGCCGATGTCGTCGGTGCTGATTTGGCCAGAACGGGGCTTTTTGAGTCGATACCTAGGTCCAATATGATTGAGCGGCCAACACGGCCCAGTGAAGTGGGTTTTGGGGCTTGGTCTTTGATGGGTGTTGACTACGTCATTATGGGCTCAGTCAAGGATGATTCCAGTGGCGTGGGTCAGGAAGTGGAGTATCACTTGGTCAATATCAATACCCAAAGGGTATTGCTCTCCCAAGCGATGCCATCAGCACCTGGTAACCTTCGATTCACATCACATCGAATTGCCGATGCGATTTATGAAGCACTCATGGGAGTACCCGGCGCTTTTGCCACCAGAATTGCTTACGTGGTGGTGAAAGACACTGGCACTGATCAGGAGATGTTTGAGCTGATCATTGCGGATGCCGATGGGTTCAATCCGCAGGCGGTCGTTCGAAACTCAGAGCCCATTATGTCACCTGCTTGGTCGCCTGATGGGCGTCAAATTGCCTACGTCTCTTTCGCCACGGGAAGGTCCAACATTATCGTGCAAGACCTCTATACAGGCCAAAATCGTGTGGTCAGCTCAAGTCGTGGCATCAATGGGGCCCCAGCTTGGTCACCAGATGGTCAAAAATTGGCTGTGAGTCTTTCCCGAACTGGCAGCCCTGATATCTGGCTGATCGACCTAGAGAATGACCGAAGAGTGCAGCTGACCGATCACTGGTCAATCAACACCGAACCCGTTTGGTCAAAGGATGGCGAACACCTCTTTTTTACCTCAGATCGTGCGGGTCGCCCACAGATCTATCAAATCCGTGCGGATGGCTCAGACATGGAGCGCATCACCTTTGAGGGAGAATACAATTCTCGAGCCTCTGTGGGCCTTGATGATCGCTTCTTGGCGATGGTGCACAGCCCCGGTGACAATGACTTCAGAATCGCAATTTATGATCGAAAAAATGGGCGTTTGCGTGTATTATCGGATGGGCGCATGGACGAATCGCCAAGCTTTGCCCCTAACGGGAGCATGATCTTGTATGCAAGGCGAGACAACGGTCAAGGCGTTTTGGCTGCTGTGTCAGCCGATGGCCGGGTGAGGCAACGGCTGGTGAATAGCGAAGGTGATGTCAGAGAGCCTGCGTGGTCGCCTCTGTTGCGGTAATATAGTCGATGTGTGAAGCGCCAACACCAACCCAAACAATGAAAAAGCAAGTTATCCTTGGAGGAACCATGAACACTGGATTGCGTTTGATTTCTATCGTTGCCCTGACTGTCGTTTTGGCAGCCTGTGCGCGCGACGTGCGCGATGAGCCATCGGCACCATCAGCTTCAAGCACCCAAACAGATCGAATCAATGCGCGCGACTTTTCAGATGCGCGTAATCTGGAAAATCCTGACAGCCTATTGAGTCAGCGTGTGATCTACTTCGAATTTGATCGTTCTGATGTGCGTGCACAATTTAGACCCATTATCGAAGCCCATGCCGCCTATGTGCGAGCCAACCCATCTGCGCGTGTGAGCTTGGAAAGTCACGCCGATGAGCGTGGTTCGCGTGAATACAACTTGGGCTTGGGAGAGCGCCGCGGTAGTTCCGTCAGTAGCTTATTGAGTGCAGGTGGCGCATCGTCAGGCCAAATCGAAGTTGTGAGCTATGGTGAAGAACGTCCAGTCTGTCGTGAAAGTAACGATGAATGCTGGCAGCGTAACCGTCGTGTGGAGATTGTCTACACATCACGATAAGCGAAACGTGCACGTCAAGGGATAATATGTCCACAAAAACGAGCAAGTTATCTAACAGGGCAGTGACTCAGGTTGCTGCCCTGTTATTTTTTGGTTTGAGCGCTTCAGCGAGCGCACAGGATACGGAAGTTGTCTATCAGCTTCAAACACTTCTGGAAGAGGTCCGAGCTCTTCGAGGTCAAGTGGAAGCTCAGCAGGTTGAGATTGAGAATTTGCGGCGTCGCCAGCGTGATCAATATCTTGACCTCGATGAGCGACTTCAGACACTTGGCCGACAAGAGGGAATGGTCATCTCAGACGGCACTGCTCAGGGCCAGGTCGCTCAGGATAGTAGTTTTGAAAACACTCTAGGTGGTCAACCCATCGGGACTGTGCCAGAGGTTCGGGCTCAGATCGAAACAACACCAGAGATCATCACTTTGGCACCTCCTGCAGATGTCACACAACGTTCACTGGATCAACCGACCGAAGGGGAGCAGGTCGCCTATGATCGGGCCTTCACTGCATTGAAAGAGACACGGTACGCTGATGCAGCGGCTCAATTCAGTGCGTTTGTCGATGACTATCCAGAGTCTAGCTATGCACCAAATGCCTATTACTGGCTGGCTGAAACCTACTATGTCACCCGTGATTTTGACACAGCACTGGCGATGTTTCAGATCGTTTTGGAGCGCTATCCAGACAGCTCAAAAGCGGGCGATGCATTACTGAAATTAGGATTTAGCCATTTTGAGCTGCAACAGTGGCCTCAGGCAAGATCTGCCTTAGAACAAGTCCGAGCAGATTATCCAGAGACAACTTTGTCACGCCTCGCCGACTCCCGTTTGAGGGAAATGCGTCTATCTGGCCGACTCTAGGCCACTGAACATCATGAGGTCATCGTCGACTGATTGAATGGCTCAATCAGAAGGGGAGTATGAGATGAGTAACAAGTTGAAAACAGTTGTGTTTCCTGTAGCGGGTTTGGGTACTCGGTTTTTGCCGGCGACCAAGGCGGTGCCTAAAGAGATGTTACCAGTTGTCGATAAACCGCTGGTTCAGTATGCCGTTGAAGAGGCAGTAGCCGCCGGCGCAACTCGGCTAGTATTTGTGACAGGCCGGACAAAAAACGCAATCGCTGATCATTTCGATAAGGCTTATGAGCTCGAATCAGAGCTAGCCGAAAAAAAGAAAACGGAGTTACTTGAGATCGCGCAGTCTGTGGTTCCTGAGGGTGTTTCATGCCTGTATGTGCGCCAGAGCGAACCTCTGGGGTTAGGGCATGCCATTTTGTGTGCTAAACCATTGGTCCAGGAGGAAGTCTTTGGTGTCATCCTACCCGATGATCTTATTGATAACGGTGATGATCCTGTCATGTCGCAACTTGTGCGCCACCATGAATCGACGGGCGCCTCTGTTGTCAGTGTGACGGAGGTTATTCCAGAGCATGTCAACCGTTATGGTGTTGTGGATGCACCAACATTTGAGGGGCGTTCAGGCCGCCTCCGAGGCATTGTGGAGAAACCAGAGCCTAGTGAGGCGCCATCGAATTTGGCGGTTGTGGGCAGGTATCTGTTGAGCGCTGAGATTTTTGAAATTCTCGAACAAACGGCCCCTGATCACCGAGGAGAGATCCAAGTCACAGACGCAATTGCGACACTGCTTGAGAAGGAAGCCGTGGATGCCTATCAGTTCGAGGGTGTTCAATTCGACTGCGGTAATAAGCTGGGATTCTTGCAAGCAACGGTTTGGTTCGGTACGAAACATCCTGAGATTGGTCCAGACTTTAAGCACTGGCTCGAGCAGGATTAATCATAAAGCCCAGCCCACCCAGTCAATTAACGGAGTAAAGATCAGTATGAGTTTGGAAATATGGCTCGATGAGGTCAAAAAAGCTGTCGCCGAAGCGGGTGAGGCTATTTTGGAGATCTATAAAGATCCCTCGCGATTTGAAACCGAGCAAAAAGCGGATCAAAGCCCCTTAACAGCAGCCGACTTGGCAGCAAACCAAATCTTGGTGGCACACTTAAGCCGCCTGACGCCTCATATCCCCATACTCTCTGAGGAATCAGCACAAGCCCCATGGTCAGAGCGGCAGCACTGGACTGAGTGCTGGGTGGTGGATCCACTGGACGGCACTAAAGAGTTTTTGAAACGCAACGACGAATTTACAGTCAATGTGGGTCTGGTCCGAGATCATCAGCCTGTGTTGGGGGTGGTTTATGCGCCTGCATTGGGGCAGTGGTACTTTGCTGCCCAAGGGTTGGGTGCTTGGCATCAATCGGCTGGTAATGAAGCCTCATCTATCGCTGTAAGCCCGCATCCATCACCAAACAAATGGCGAGTGGTTGGCAGTCGTTCTCATCAAAGCCCTGACATGGCGGCGTTTCTCACCACATTAGGAGACACTGAGCTGGTGGCGATGGGTAGCTCCCTGAAGCTTTGTCTCGTGGCATCAAATCAAGCCGATGTCTACCCTCGCCTTGGTCCAACCAGTGAGTGGGACACCTGCGCTGCCCATGCCGTGGTCAATGAAGCGGGAGGGCAGGTGCTTAACCTCAAGACAGGTGAGCCGCTCACTTACAACGCCCGAGAATCGATTCTTAATCCACATTTCATTGTCTGTGTGGAGCCCAAACAAGATTGGTTTGGGCTCCAGCAGTGACTGAGCCTCCCCCTATCATCGGGTGGAGGTCAGTCACAGATCAGTCAGTTTGATCAAAGTCACCCGCCGTCACAACAGTCAAGGCATCCAGATTGAGGTAGCGTTGAGTTGCCTCATTGATTTCTTCAACTGTCAGCGCACCTAGCGCCTCCTCAAACTTCGACCAGTAGTAAAGGTCTCTGCCTAGGAAAAGATTTTGATTTAGTAGACCGTTGAGTGCGCGATCGGAGCTTCTCTGTAGCTCCAATTCTTTAAGATAGCCAGAGCGTACCGCGTCTATTTCTTCTTGACTGAATCCCTCAGTCACTGCCAAATTAAGCTCTTCGAGTAAGACATCCATTAAGCGCGACTTATTTTGTGGGGCAAACATCGCATAGGCAAAGAAAGTAGCGCTTTCATATAGATCACTGGCTTGAAAGCGGCCACCAACACCATAGCTCAATCCCTCTTGATCTCGGATACGATCAGCAAGTCGGGAATTTAAGAATCCACCACCTAATATCTCACCCGCCAGTTTCAGCGCAGGATAGTCTGGATGGTCTGCCCGCATTGGCATTGTTTGTAACGCGAACAGCATGGCATTGGCTTTATCATCCATCTGCTCAGATAAGACAGTGTTGTTTGTCGAAACAAAGGTTGGCTCAATCTGTGAATACGATGTTTGACTCGTCCACTGCCCAAAGGCTTTCTCCAGCTGGTCTTTCAGGCGCTCAACATCCACATCGCCGACAAAACTAATGGTGGTTTGTGGGCCCATGCCATAGTGACTTTCATGGAACGAAACCAGATCATCTCGTGTCAATGATTCAATGCGCTCCACTTGCTCATCCCAACTCGCCGTGTATTGTGGATGCGATGATGGGTAGGGGTTCATGTGGCGTGAGATCGCATGGTTAGCAACACTTCCAGGTTCATCACGTTGCTGGTCGATAGCTGTCAGTGATTGTCGTTTGAGCTCATCAAGTTCTTCCTGTGGGAACGAGGGTCGTTTGAGAACGTCTTCAATGATCTCTAGCAACGGCACTAGCCGATCACGCTGCGACTCCAAAGAGACAGTGATCCGCTGGTCCCCACCAATGCTCATGGATGAGCGTAATTTATCGACCTCATCTCGGATGGCTTGTCTTGAGAAACGCTCTGAGCCTCTAGTCAGCATAGAGGTCGTCATGTTGGGAATGCTGCCCAAGCCTGACAGACTGTCTAGGTTACCCGTGCGTATCGTCATTTGGCCCCAGACCCGTTGACCACGGGTGGGCTTGGGTAACACGGTGACCTTGGCACCATTTGAGAGCGTAAACGAGACCAAGTTTTTTTCAATATTCTCCGCTGTCGGCTCGAATACAGTCTCGATCGTGTCAATTTCTCGACCCTCATAGCCGGCCAGTAAGGTTTCCATATCCGGTGCCTGCGGGATCTCAGCTCGTTGGGGTTGGCTATCAGGCAAGAAAATGCCAACTGTCCGGTTGTCGCGTTTGAGATAAGTGTTTAGGACGCGAGTCACATCTTCTGATGTCACAGACTCAATACGGTCCCGATGTAAGAACATCAAGCGCCAATCACCCATCGCTGCCCACTCAGACAACTCGACACCCACGCGTCCGCTGTCATTAAGGCTCTGTTCGATATCGGTAATGAGGGAATTGATAGCGCGTGTGACCTCCTCCTCAGTGGGTGGATTGGTCTTGGCTTCCTCAATGGTATCCACGAGCACCGTGTTAATTTGATCCATGTCCTGACCATCACGGGTTTGGACGTAGAACATCATCAGTGAGGGCTCTGGTAGAGCCAGACTAAAGCTGCCCACTTGGGTTGCTATCTCTGCACCAATCAGTGGTTCATAAAGTCGACCAGAGGGCATGTCACCCAAGATGAATGACAGTACCTCTAGAGCGGCGTAATCTTCGTGGGCAGCGGCTGGAATGTGATAGGCCGCCATCAGTGACCGGACCGTGCCCGCTCGTCTGGTGGTGACCATGCGCTCACCATCTTGTACTGGATCACGGGTATACGTGGGCCACAGTGCCATGTCACCTGTTCGCTCGGGACGTGGAATTTCACCAAAGTAGCGAGCCACCAGTTCTAGTGTTCGTTCTGGATCAATATTGCCAGACAAGATTAAGATGGCATTATCCGGCTGATAGTACCGACGATAAAAAGAATGAAGACGCTCAATGGGAACGCCTTCAATATCTGAGCGTGCACCAATGGTCGAGCGTCCATACCCATGCCAAAGATAGGCCTGGCTCATCACACGTTGCATGAGTACACGGAAAGGATTGGTTTCTCCAATCTCATATTCATTTCTCACCACGGTCATTTCCGATTGAAGATCTTCTTCCTTAATCAGTGAATTAACCATTCGATCAGCTTCCATCCGAAGCGCCCACTCCAGATTCTCTTCACCTGCAGGCAGCACCTGGAAGTAGTTGGTTCTTTCATACCATGTGGTGCCATTGGCTCGACCACCACGCTCGGATATTTCTGCTTTGATATCTTGATGAGTGGGCGTGCCATAAAAGAGCATGTGCTCAAGAAGGTGGGCCATGCCTGTTTCTCCATAGCTCTCATGCTTGGAACCCACCTTGTAGGTGATGTTGATGGTTGTGGTAGGCCTGCTCTGGTCAGGCACCAGGAGCACCTGGAGTCCATTGCTTAGACGATACTCACTGATCCCTTCAACAGTTTGTATATGACTGACTTGCGCATTGGCAAGAAGGGTTTGGGTGCCCATAAAAAGCGCACACACTGCAAGCAGTGCCTGAACAAAACGGCTCATAAGAAAAATTCCTTTGGGATGATTAGAAATGGGTAAAAAGAAAAAAAGAAAAAATGACTACTTCCCGCCAGCCTCATCTCCCCAGATTTCCTTGAGGCGTTCATCACGGCCGCAGCGCCAGCGATAGAACTGATAGCGGTTTGGATTTTTTTGATAGTAATCCTGGTGGTAGGGTTCGGCTTCATAAAAAACATCGAAGTCTAAAATTCTTGTATCAATGGTCTGGTCTGGAAAGCGAGCCTTGATTTCAGCCAACGAGCGTTCAGCTGAGGCACGCTGGACTTCATCGTGAACAAAGATAGCACTCCGGTAGGTGGGTGCGATGTCACAGAATTGTCCGTTGCTTTGAAAAGGATCAATGTTTCTCCAAAAAATGTCCAATAACTGCGCATAAGTGACAGAATCTGGGTCATAAGTAATCTGGACAACTTCCAGATGGCCTGTCTGCCCTCTCACTACCTGCCGATAGCTGGGATTGGGAACATGCCCACCACTAAATCCAGAAACCGTTGACTTCACGCCTTCTAGGCGATCGTAGGGCGGTTCCATGCACCAAAAACAACCACCGGCAAAAGTGGCTTGCGCCAGACGTTCGCCAGCCCCAGAAGGCAAATCAGATGATGCCCCGATCGCCCCCTGCAAAAACAGGGTCAAAAGTAATGCACCAACCAAGCGCAGTAGAGGGGGTTTTTTCATGAACGGGCCTGTCTGAGTGGCGGTAATGGCTGGCCTTCAGGGATAAATTCGAGTGCCACACCATTGTTACACCAGCGTTGGCCAGTGGGCTCGGGTCCATCATTAAACACGTGCCCTTGGTGACCTTTGCACCGTCGGCAGTGGTACTCGGTCCTCGGCCAAATCAGCTTAAAATCGCGTTTTGTCCCAATGTTCTCATCACTGATGGGTTGCCAAAAGCTGGGCCAGCCTGTGCGGGAGTTGTACTTGTGATCTGAACTAAAGAGAGGCAGGAAACAGCCTGCGCAGACATAAGTCCCAGTGCGTGTCTCTTTATCTAATGGGCTAGAGAAGGCGCGCTCTGTCTCCTCTTGTCTCAGGACGCGGTATGCCTTATCGCTCAACCACCGTCGCCAAGTCGCATCATCCACTTCAAGCTCATTGAAAGCCGTGGCATGTGCGAGTCCCATCGTCCCTGCTTTCATTGCCAGAGCCAATGCCGAGCCAACGCTCATGCTCAGTAGGTTCCGACGGGACAAGCCAGCCACTTGCGGTATCAAAGTGTCATCTAACGGTTTCATGTCAGTCATGAGGATTATTTAATCAGAGCACAGCCACAATGATGTGAACGTTTAAACCTCAACTTCTGCCAAGTTTCCCTTGTCCTCAAGCCATTGGCGGCGGTCTGCGGCCCGTTTCTTAGCGAGGAGCATGTCCATGAGTTCAGCGGTCTTTTTGTCATCACTGACCTTGAACTGCAACAGACGCCTCGTGTTGGGGTCGATGGTGGATTCCCGTAGTTGCATGGGGTTCATCTCTCCTAGCCCCTTAAAGCGGGTTTCTGAGACTTTTCCTGAAAGCTTCTCCGCCTCGATTCGGGCCAACACACCGCGCCGTTCCTCATTGTCTAGCGCATAAAAAGTCTGTTTGCCCACATCAATGCGATAGAGGGGAGGCATGGCAACATAAATGCGTCCCGCATCGACCAGAGGTCGAAAGTGTTTGATGAATAAAGCGGAGAGTAGAGTTGCGATGTGTAGTCCATCAGAGTCAGCATCCGCGAGGATAATCACCTTTCCATACCGTAGCTGCGCCAGATTATCCGAGCCAGGATCTACCCCGATCGCAGTCGCGAGGTCGTGAACCTCTTGAGAGCGCAAGACCTGATCTGCCTCGGTTTCCCAGGTATTGAGGATCTTACCTCGCAGGGGCATGATGGCCTGAAACTCGCGGTTTCTCGCCTGTTTGGCACTGCCACCTGCCGAATCACCCTCGACCAAAAATAATTCGGTTTCCTCCAAGTCGGTGGAGGCACAATCGGCCAACTTGCCAGGCAGTGCAGGACCTTGCGTGACTTTGCGACGCGCCACCTGCTTCCTTGCCTTCTGACGCTTGAGGGCATGCTCAATGGCCAACTTGGCGATTGCCTCGCCATCACCCACATGCTTATTCAGCCATAGTGCAAAGGCATCTTTGGTGACACCAGAGACGAAACTGGCTGCAGACCTTGAGCTTAAGCGCTCTTTGGTTTGGCCCGAAAACTGCGGATCGGCCATCTTAAGAGAAAGCAAAAAACTCAAACGATCCCAAATATCCTCTGGTGCCAACTTAATGCCGCGAGGCAGAAGATTTCTGATTTCACAAAACTCTCTCAAAGCCTCAATCAATCCTGTTCTCAAACCATTGGTGTGGGTGCCACCTTGAGGTGTCGGAATCAGGTTGACGTAAGACTCTTGGAGCAACTCTCCCTCAGGCACCCAATAAAGCGCCCAGCTCACTTCCTGGTCGCCGCCGGCGAGGTCACCAACGAAAGGCTCGCTGGCCAAAGTGGTTGCACTCGCGGTGGCTTCCTTTAGATAAGCCACCAGGCCATCTTCAAAATGCCAGACTTCTTCGCTGTTGTCTGTTTCATCGGTGAGGGTGATCTCAAGGCCGGGACATAAAATCGCTTTAGCTTTAAGTAAATGCTTGAGCTGAGGTCTGGAGATATTGGCACTATCGAAATACTGACTGTCAGGCCAAAAGTGCACTGACGTGCCAGTATTGCGCTTACCGACATCACCAATCACCTTCAGATTTTGTTTGGTGATGCCATCTTTAAAGGCCATTTGATGCACATGGCCACCCCGTTTGATTTCACAGACCAATTTTGATGACAGTGCATTCACCACAGACACGCCTACCCCATGCAAGCCGCCAGAGAACTTGTAGTTCTGTCCTGAGAACTTGCCGCCAGCATGGAGCCGAGTGAGAATGAGTTCCGCCCCCGGAAGTTTATGTTCGGGATGTTCATCAATGGGCATGCCCCGACCATCATCACTGACACTGACAGAGCCATCTTTAAAAAGAGAGACTTGAATCTTTTTGGCATAACCTGCCAATGCCTCATCCACGGCATTGTCAACGACCTCAGCCACCAAGTGGTTAGGACGCTGGGTATCTGTGTACATGCCAGGACGTCTTTTGACTGGGTCGAGACCCTGTAGTACCTCAATGTCTGAGGCTTGATATTGACCACTCATGGCATTTTCCTATGACCGAATAATGTATTCATCTGCAGGTGTGCGTAAATTATAGTGTGAACTCATGACTCGCCCATACGCACCCGTGTTTGCGATTAACATCAAATCACCTGGCTCACAGTGCGGTAACAGCCTGTCTAACCCCAAGACATCACCTGTTTCGCAAATCGGGCCCACCACATTGTAAACATGTTCACCTGCCTCTCCGAGGCGGTCAAGATGATGGATCGGGTGCCAAGCCCCATACAAAGCTGGTCGAATCAATGAGTTCATGCCAGTCGTGAGCCCAACATAACGGATATCACCTTTACCTTTTGTTTGGGTGACCCGAGCCAGTAGCACGCCAGCATTGGCTACCAAGAAGCGACCCGGCTCAAGCCAGACATCAATAGATCGAGGGAGTTTTTGTTTGAGTTTCTCGATGCCACTATCGAGGCTCTCTAAATCCAGTGGTAGGGCGTCATCATGATCAGGTATCCCAAGCCCACCACCAATATCAATCACTTTCACATCCGGAAAAGTCTCAGCTGCTCTACCCAGCATCTCAAGTGTTCTGTGCCAATTATCAGGATGTAGGATGCCTGAGCCTGTGTGCGCGTGAAGGCCAGTCACCGTGACTTGATGCGCCTGGGCCAGTTGAGCCACTTTATTCAGATCCGCCAAAGGAATGCCAAATTTGGCGTGGCTGCCTGCAGTACGCACCATCTTGTGGTGCCCCAGTCCAGACCCAGGATCAAGTCTTAGAAAAACCTCTCGGCCGGTAAAGTCAGCACCCCAGTGCTCGAGGATGAATGCATTATCAATGGTCAAGGTGACGCCTTGATTCAAGGCGTCAAGATACTCTTGCCGGCTGGCAAAGTTTGGGGTGAATAAAATCTCTTTGGGCTCTAGGGTGGGCAAATGCTGTCGGGCATGCATCACCTCATCATAAGAAACACACTCAATGCCCAGTCCCGCTTGAATAATTGCCTTTAGAATCTCTGGATGTGGATTGGCCTTCATCGAGTACAGCACACGGTCTATGGCCTGTAATTGGCTCAGCTTTTGTGCCGCTTCGGTGATGGTGGGCAAGTGATAGACATACAGTGAGTCTTTGGTCTCCATCAGAGACTGCAGTTGCTCTTTTTTTTGAACCCACCAAGCAGGTGTTTGCGGCAGGACTGACTTCCGTTGAAACAATTGCTCCCATGTGGGCCCGAACACAGAATCACCACCCAGACCCCCAGGAATCAGTTGCTGGTGAAGCTGCTGGACGAGGCGATCGGCATGGCGTGCCTCGACCACAAAGGTTAGGTTCAAGTCATTGGCTGCCTGTGAAACCTGGAAAATCCGTCTCTGCTCAAAGACTTCCAGAGCAGGCCCAAGCCGATGAAGAATGGTTCGAATACCCAGACCAACCAGAGAGACACAGGCGCAGTCAGGCACCCACTCCACTTGACAGTGGTGTTTGAGGCGATCGATTAACTGTTCGATGTCACTTTCTTTGGCCACATTGGCCACCAAGTCGAGCGTGAGCGTGACATTGGATTCGGAGGTAGAGATTTGGTCGACTGATAAACCCAATTGCTTGAATTCTGAAAACACATCGGCCAAGAAACCGACTTGTTGCCACATGCCAATGCCCTCTAATGAAATTAGAGCAATTTGGCGACGCTGAACAATGGCTTTGACCTGGGCGCCATGCTCTTTTGCCTTCGATGATATTTTGGTGCCTTCAATATCAGGCCGATGCGTTGATTTCAGCCAAAGCGGTATGTCGAAAGCTTTCAATGGCGCCAATGCGTGGGGATGGATGGCCTTGGCGCCCATTGCCGCCAATTCTTGCGCCTCACGGTAGCTGGCCACTTTAATCAGTCTAGCGGTTGGAATCTGGTAAGGATCTGCTGTGAATAAACCTGGCACGTCTGAATAAATCTCAACCCGATCAGCGCCTACAAGCGCGCCTGCCAGCGCTGCTGAGGTATCTGATCCACCCCGGCCTAATGTCGTGACTTCACCGTTTTCATCAACACCCTGAAATCCAGCAACCACCACGACACGTCCTTGATCGAGTTCAGCTCGAAGCCGACGGTCATCAATGCTTTGTATTCGCGCTTTGCTGTGAAAGCTGTCGGTGCGAATCGCGACCTGACTGCCTTTGAGCGAGAGTGCATCGATTCCTCGCTTGTGAAGTGCCATCGCCAAAAGCGCCATGGACACCTGTTCGCCGGTGGAAACGAGGACATCGAGCTCTCGAGGGCTTGGATTAGAGGTCAGATCTCGCGCCAATCCCAAGAGACGATTAGTTTCACCCGACATGGCCGATACGACAATGATCAGTTGATCACCGTCTGAGTGGTGCTTTGCAACTCGCTCAGCAACCGCCTCTATTCGCTCTACCGAGCCAACAGATGTACCGCCATATTTTTGCACGATCAGTGCCATAGTTAGTTGGGTCTATGCCGAAAAGTCGCGTATTAAACACGGTTTAGAGAACCATATAAAGACGAAAAAAGCCCCATAGTGGGGCTTTCATCAACTCTTTAGCGGCGTGCTTATCCTCAGTTTAGCTGTTCAGCCACCCAGTTTGGTAAGTCGGCCAGTGCTGGCTTTAAGGCTGTGACATCAGTACCACCGCCTTGTGCCATGTCGGGTCTACCGCCACCTTTTCCACCGACTCGACCCGCAAACTCTCTCATGAGATCGCCAGCTTTAACACGATCGATTAAATCGGCCGTCACACCCGACACGAGGGATATCTTGTCGCCGTCAACGGCAGCGAGAAGTACGACCCCCGAGCCGAGCTTATTTTTACAATG
>JALQZL010000060.1 GCA_023258355.1 Wenzhouxiangellaceae bacterium
GTGTAATAGGCCATATCCCAAGGCGCCAGCGGCACAGAGGCGCCTTTTGTCTGGGCAAAGTCTGTGAGCGTTTGGAGTTGCTGTTGAGCAATGGGTTGCGCCTTGTCCACCAGGTCCTTGAGAAATGACTCAATGCTCTCGACAGAGTCCGCCATACGACGTTCAAGTCGATAAGCTGCGTGATGCTCGAATCCAAGAAGTACCGCCATCTCATGTCTGAGGCGAATGATTTCGGAAACGATGGGGGTGTTATCAAACTGCCCAGCCTGAGGGCCTTTGTTTGAGGCACGGGTAGCATAGGCCTCATAAAATTTTTCGCGCAATGCACGGTCATCGGCATAGGTCACAATCGCTCGATAGCTGGGCAGACTCAGATCTGCGACATAGCCAGATTGCCCCGCCGATTTTGACCGTGCTGCCATCTGGGCCAAGGCATCGGCTGGGAGTCCTTCGAGTTCCTCGACATTTTCAAAGTGCACTTGAAAACCATCCGTTGCGTCCATGACATGGTTGCCAAACTGATTCGAGAGTTCGGATAGGCGCAGGCTGTGTTCTTTTAATTGATCACGAATGCTTTGTGGTTGATCAACACCAGAAAGCTTGAAATCTTTCAGCTGGTGCTGGATAGCGGCTTGGATAGCCGCGGGTTGTTCAGCAAAATCATCTCGCTCGGACAAGACCTCATAGGCTCGATAGAGGCGCTGGTTTTGAGCCCGTTCAGTTGAAAATGAGCTGATCAGTGGCAAGCAGGCTTGGAATGCATTCCGCCAGTCTTCGGTATTCATCACCCTGTTGAGATGCCCAATGGTTGACCAGGCGTTCGATAGTGCGTCATCAGCAATCGCCTCAGCCCAGACCACGTTGTCATAATCTAGCGCTGCCTCAGGCATGACCTCAATCTTTTTGATGATGTCACGGTAAGCCTCAATCATTGCCTCCACCGCCGGTTGTGCGTGTTGAGGTTGGATTGATTGGAACTGGGGTAGACCCGATGTCATCAGCGGATTGGATGAATGCGAATTGGATGAACTATTTGCCATGGTGTCTCTTCTTTGGGTTCGAGTAGCCCATTATAAGTGGCATCTGTTGTCGCAAAGTTCAAGTCAACAAGTGCCAACATCGGCTGAATTCAGCATATGCCATGACACGATGGATCTCCGATTGACCCCAACCCGAACTAGGAGATCAGCATGACTCAAAAGCAGACCGTATGTAACAACCAATGGTTATGTGGCTTGGCTGTACTATCCACCAGCCTGATGCCTTGTCTTGCCTTAGCAAGCGACACACTCAATCAAAACATTCTCATTGCTGTTCAGAATGTGGCCCAAGTTGCCATTGCTGGCACAGGAGACCCTACTTTTGTTATGGATGTTGCCAACGTGCCTGGTGGTGCCCCGACGATTGCTAAGGATATTAATGATCGCTATTTGCAATATACGTCGATCACACCCGCCGGTGAGACGCGGAATATTCAGGCGCAGTTGACATCCCCCGCCCCGGCTGGTTTGGCCCTGAGACTGTCTACCAATGCGACCAGTGGTACAGGCAGTGTAGGCACCGCACAGCACACGACCCCAGGCTCTGGCGGCGTTATTTTGACAACCACACCTTTGAATATGGTGACGGGTATTGGCACAGGTTATACCGGCGACGGTGCCACTGATGGCTTGCTAATGAACTACTACCTCAGCATGACCAATGATTTTGACCAAGTGCATACGGGCATGCACAACCTTGAGGTGACCTTTACCTTAGCAGCAGCGCCATGAGGAAGGCTTGGGGATCAGCGAGGTTGACGCTTACCCTTGTTTGGCTACTTTCAGTCTGCTCGGCTGAGGCCAGTATCAGTGTGGTGGGTTCTTTGGATCACCACTACACGCTGGCCCCTGGGGAGACTTTCGAGGGTTACATACAAGTGAATAATTCCTCAGATGAACCGGCTATCGTCCGTGTGGAACTAGCCGACTATGGCGTCACACCCGAGGGCAACGCTTATTACCCCAAGCCTAATAGTCACCCCCGCTCATTGGCCAAATACATCCAAATGATGCCGCCAGAGCAAACGATTGCCCCGCTCGCTCAAGGAGAGGTCGGCTTCAAGGTCACGCTGCCCACCTTGACAGATCTTCCTGAGCTTGCGGGCGCTTATTGGGCCGTGCTGCTGGTCCGCCAATCCGAGTTGGCTGAGGTCATGACGGCACCCACGCTAGATGAGTGGGTGATCAAAGAAAGATTTCAAACGGCAGTTCGCATCACCGCCAGCGTTCGGGGCAATGGACTCACCCAACTCCATTATGAGGGTGCCCGATTGGTCTGGCCGGAGAGCAAAGACCAGACTGAAACAAACCATCCTCTGTTTGAGGTGGATATGGTGAATGATGGTGCCCATCTACTTGATTTAGAGCTCATTGGGGAGTTGTTCGATCGAACCGGCGAATCCTTGGGCAGAACAGCGCTGGGCGCACTGCGAATTTACCCTGGGCACCGACGTCGAGTGGAGTGGGTGCTTGACTCAGCACAGCTCTCATCCCATCAGCCCCCAACCGAGCTTTGGTTGATGGCCAACCCAAGAGCGCGCATGATCGACCGAAAGCGCTTTGGCGGGCGTTTTATGATCAAGCCAAGGGAGTCGGCGCGCTTTGGTCATGGTGTTGATTGATAAAAGACAGCCTCGATGGTCAGGGTGTGGCAAACACTTTTGGGATTGGCTTGCTGTTTTTTGCTCACAACCGCTGCTCATGGTGGCCAGTTTGAGTTAAGGCCGACGCCCTCAATCAAGCCAGGTGATTGGGTTCGATTGCAGTTTGATGTCAGGGGAATTCAAACAGCGCAGCCAAGCCATCGAGATGAGGTATCACTTCAGCTACCGAAAGGGTGGTCAGTGCTCATTCCACCTGCCTTGACGAATGATGTTGTTGCTGGGGTGAGTCGCTTGACGGCCGCCATTTCTGTTGCTGAGGATGCGCTCGCGGGGCAGCATGCGCTGACACTGACGCATGCCGATACGAGCCAAATTTTTTATGTCGAAGTCGAACCTATCATTGACCTTCGATGGGCGCTGGTGGATTTCGATCAGCGTCATCGAGCTTGGTGGGTGGCTTCACCACTTGACCTTGAAGCGACACTTTCGATGGCTGGGAATGTTGATTTGGATGTGGTGTTCTCCGTTGAAGCGCCAGCGAGTCTTGATATTGAACTGATACACAACCGCGCTCGAGTGACTCCACAAAAGCCCGCCATCATTCGGCTGACGGTTAAGGCAAAGACACCAGAAGCATTATTGCCCAAAGAGAGGATACCCATCCGACTCAATGTGGACGACCCAATCACCCAGGAGCGCTTAACAAGTCATCAGATCTGGCTTGAAGTACTCACGCCCGGGTCAGGGCGTTCATCCCATGCTCGAGCGCCTGTTCGGGGTTATGCCGAGATGAGGTATCTGGCCTCCAACCAAACTTCTCCATTGGACAATGCTCAACTCAATGTTGAGTGGGGATTGACGGGTGTCTTTGATACCAGTGATCAATCAAAAGCGCGCTGGCAAACCGCATTTCATAGTCAAGCTGAGCGTGGCCGGTATCTCAATTGGACAGGCGAGCATGCCCAGATCCGGTTTGGGACACAGCTCTATGGGAGCGATGGGCTGTCGGTGAGACCAAGACTAGCTCAAGGCATTGCCGTGAGTTGGTTTGATTATGAGCGTAGTGGTGGGCTTGGCGGTGAGCTGGCGGTGGGTTGGCAACACTTCATTCATGGGAGAGATCGTTACCACCAACCTTGGGCTCGGTATGGCGCCTACACTTTTGGTTGGGTCACTCAAACGCGCACAGAGAACAGCTCCTCACAAACCAGTCACTGGCCATTTATGAGTTGGCAATGGGACAGCACCTCTTCTTCAGAGCGTCATCACCAGTTAAGCAGTCATTGGAGCTATCACGATGACAGGCTGTCTGGGATTGCAGACTATCGTTACCTACCGAATCGAGATACCACATGGCAATTTGAATTCGCGTCTATTGACTCAGACCATCCAAGTCAGTACCCCTCTGGACGCTATGCCCATATCAGCCGATCCCAGAGGATAGACCACGGGTATTGGCAGGTGCGTGCCCAGGTCAGGTCGCCGATGGAGAAGGCTGCTTGGCTGAGCAGTGGCAGTGCTTATTGGTGGCATCAACGCCAAGGCCAGTCTAAGCACGCCTATGGGCTCGGTCTTGTCTGGAACCGCAGTGCATCGCGTCGCTATTTACAGGCGCGGTGGCGAATCAAGCATCCAGGTATCTACTGGTCGGGTGTCTTGCGCTCAGATGGCCATTTTGGCTGGCATGGTGTTTTCTCCCAAGCACCGGTGGGCACGTGGTATTTGGACCATCAGCCCCAGCAAAGCCAGGCAAGTCTCTTGTTGGATAAGATCGATAACCACGCACTGATGGTTGGTCTCCAGAGACGTCGAGACAGTGGCACTCAAGATGACCGTTTATTTCTTAATTGGGAATTTCAGAGTTCACACCACAGTCGATGGCAGCTGACATTGACTAACAGCTTGACAAAAGACGATGGGTTGCAAGGGTGGCTTCGATACCAATGGGATGGTTTTGTGTCTAATGGTTTTTCAACCAAGGCGCATGGGGGTTACCTGCGGGGTCATGTAGTGAAACGGACTGTATTGGGTGATGAGAGTGTGGCTGGTGCCTTGGTCCATTTGGGTGAGCGCGTCGCCAAAACGGACACGCAGGGCCGTTATCAATTCAGTCATTTGCCTCCGGGTGAGCATCAGCTCCACTTAAGTGTGCCGCCGGCAGACGCACGCTGGATGCCAACCAAGGGTCATCAGCGCACAGCGGTGCTGGGGGCAGATCAGCGCCACTCCATAGACTGGGTTTTGGTTGAGTCTGCGAAGCTGGAAGGCACCATCATCGGTATCGAGCATCTCATCACTGATGATACCCGGCCTTCTGTAAGACTCATTGGCACTTGTGCTCAGTGTCCAATTGCCACTCGGCATCGTATCAGTGAAGTAGATGATCAAGGGCGGTTTCGGGTGGATCAACTGATGCCGGGTGTGTGGCGTTGGACAGTGAGTACGTCGGCGATGCCTAGAGACTATGTTTGGAAAGAAAAAAGTCAAGAAGTGACGGTGGTCTCTGGACAAACCCAATCATTGACTTGGGTCATTGAGGAGTCACGCCCGCCAATACAGTGGTTAATCATTGACTCTGGGTAAGCCGACCACCCGAGGGCGCACCAGCTTATCGACAGCTCACCGAGAACGTTTCTTCTTCGGTGATGATTTAAAAATGAAAGGATGCCGATCATGGAATCTGACCAGATCTGGCAAATGCGACAAGCCCAATCGTTTGAGAATATTGGTCTTGTGAGTTGAGACCGTTTTGTCGCTGATATGCAATGTGGATGCGATCTCTTGATGGGTGGCGCCCGCCACCAGTAATTTGCCAACGGCACGCTCACGGTGAGTCAGCGAAACCGATACTTTCGGCGAGTCAGTCATGAGTGATTTGACATAGCACTGTGGGACATAGCTCTCATGCGCCTGTAGGTGCTTCAGGGCTTGACAGAATTCATCGTGTCCTTGGTCGATCGTGACATAACCAAGGGCATGGTCTCTTAGTAGTACTTTCATCCATACATCGTCATGGTGTGTTGCCAAGACCAATGTCGGTAGCTGACTGGCTACCGAAGTCATGGTTTTGATGCAGGACTCACTGAGCGCAGTATGAGGTGTGAGGATGAGTATCCGAAGTTGTGCCTTGTCTTCTTTTGGCCACTGTGAGGTTTCGGTCCATGCACAACGCTGCGTCACCTGCCACTCATCCTTGGCATCACACAACCATGTCATCGCATCAGCGAGCCACTTGGATGTGCTGATGATGCTCACGTTGCACGGAGAAGAAGTCTCAGACACCGAACTACCCCAATAAATCAATGTCTTAGACAGTAGCAAGCATAACCCTGAATGAGTATGTCAAAAGCTTTAAACATCTATAAGGTAAGTAAGATAAATTAATCAGATAAATCTGAATATTGGCCTATCCAAAGGAGATGCCTCAATTTTTTTGGTCTCCGCCCAAACAGGTAGAAACCTCGGTATCATGGGCGGGACAGTCTTTAAATACAGCAGATGACAGGTGGATATCACTCAATGACCAACAAACCAGAACTGGCGCCCGACACCCGTGCGGCGATTGAGCAACAAATTCAGTCGGCTGATGTGGTCCTGTTTATGAAAGGCTCACCCAAAATGCCCCAATGTGGCTTCTCGGCACGGACGGCAGGCATGCTAGATACACTGCTGGACGGTCAATATGCCGCCTACAATGTTTTAGAAGATGAGGCCTTGAGAGAAGGCATTAAGGTTTTTAGCGATTGGCCCACCATTCCGCAGCTCTACATCAAGGGTGAGTTTGTGGGCGGTTGTGACATTGTGACGGAGATGTACAACGCCGGTGAGCTTCACGAAATGCTTGGTTTGGAAGTACCAGACCGCACCCCACCGGAAATCACGATCACGCCGAAAGCTGCCGAGCAGATTCAGGCCTTCCTCGCACAATACCCAGGCCAGTACCTTCATTTTTCAGTGACCTCGGACTGGGATGCGCGCTTTGAGGTAGGGCCTCGGGGTGGTCATGAGATTGCCAGTGAGGTAGAGGGTATGACTGTCTTGATGGACTTGGCTACCGCTCAAAAAGCCAAAGGTGCCACCATCGATTGGGTAGAGACCATGCAAGGGGCAGGCTTAAAGTTGGACTTGCCAGGCGCGCCACCAGCGGTGGCTTCAATGACAGCGAGCGAGCTCAAAGACCGCTTAGCCAAAGGTGAAGATCTGTGGGTCATTGATACACGGCCTGAACCAGATAGGGTGGCGAAACCTGTCGCATTTTCTGAGCCACTGGATGCTGACACAATGGCAAAGCTAAAAGAGGCCAATCCAGATCAAGCGATCGTGTTCATGTGTCATGTTGGCATCACCAGCCAAAAGATCGCAGAGCATTATCGAAAACAAGGGCTTAGAAAGCTATTCAATCTAGAAGGTGGTGTTGAGGCTCTGATGCAGGCGATGTAATCAGCAACTGAACTCCGCCACCGCTGGTGCGTGGTCAGAAGGCCTCTCCAAGCGCCGAGGTTCTTTGTCGATATAACTGGCTGTGCAGCGTGTTTTCATGGCGTCTGAGCACAACACCAAATCAATTCTTAAACCGAGGTTTCTTCTGAAGCCAGCAGCACGATAGTCCCACCATGAAAATGTGCCGTCCGGTTGCGGAAATAAACGGAAGCTGTCATGTAAGCCTAGTTTGATCAGCTTGCTGAGCGCTTCACGCTCGGGTGTTGAGCAAAGAATCTTCTCATGCCAAGCCTCGGGGTCATGAACATCTCGATCATCGGGTGCGATGTTAAAGTCACCCATCACAACCACATTGGCATGGTTCTTGACTTCCTCATCAACCCATTTGTACACGGCATCTAGCCATGCCATTTTGTAAGCATACTTATCGCTACCCACCTCTTTGCCATTGACGACATACAGATTGATGACCCGGGTATCTCCAATGGTGGCCGCAATGACCCGTTTCTGCTCATCCTCAAAATGAGGGATTGCTTTGATGATGTCTGTGGGATGAGTCTTTGAGATCAGGCAAACACCGTTGTAGGTTGGCTGGCCTGAGAACACCACATGATAGCCAAGCGCTTCAATCTCATTGACTGGAAATTTCTCATCAACCAGTTTGGTCTCTTGTAATCCGAGAACATCAGGCTGATGCTCAGTCAGCCAGTCAGAGACTTGTTCCAGTCTGACCTTCAATGAATTAACATTCCAGCTGGCGATTTTCATGCGGCTCCTTTATTCGGCAAAATTATTCAGGCTGAAGATGGGGCTCATCTTCAATGAAGTCTGACAGATGTTCTGATGAGTTCTCTTCTGGGACATCATCAGTGTCCTCCTCTTCATCCCATCCATAGTCAAAGGTAATTTCCTCTCCGGCTGAAATCCAGCGAGTGGCGTATAAATCAACATCAGACCATTCTGCATTGGGATCGCTGGAGTGATTAAGGAATCGCATTTCATTTTCACCATCAATGCCAAACCAATCATCCAGTGACTCATCATATAACCATAAGACATGCATGCCATCTTCATGAGTGATGGGGCCACGGTAAGTGCCGATATAGGTAAACGCTGGGATATCTATCTGTGCAAAAACACCCAAACCATGAATGGCAGAGGCTTTGACGCACACTTTAGAGTTACCTGTGTAGCGAGGATCGGCCAGGGGGCTAGTGGGTCGCTCACAAGTTGGCTCAGCTTGTGCTGGTTCGATGGGTATCGTCTCGCTCATATCAAGATAGGTCTTTCTGGTTAAGTGCCTGAGATGCTCGTCAATTTCCCAGTGTCCTCATTGTAGCAAAGCGAGACACTGATCTCTGCTGACAAACCTCTCTGTGAAAAGTCTCTGGTCATCTGTTGAATGGCTCGGGTGCTGACAGGAAACAAGTGAATCATTGCGCCATCTTCAATCAATGTCCACGCAACCAAACCAACTGCCGGCGCTTCATGCTGAGTGAGATTCTGTTCGGCATTGACTTGGCTTGTGTTCGTTGTCTCGATGACGCACTGACGGGTTTCATCAAAGATGGCATTGGCTTGAGTCACCACACCCCAAGGAATCTCATGATTATCGATAAGGGCGGTCAATGTTCTAAAGGCGCGGAGCCAGAGCAGGTAACTCATCACTTGCTCAGGATCACTGGCGTCTGATTCAGCCATCCATTGGTCAAAGGTATAAAAATGGATTTCGAATTTTTGAAGTGTGCTTGACCACTGTGCACTGAGCTGCCCAGGGAGTGAGATGGGTTGGTCTTCGTCTGGTCGAAGAAGAGCCACTTCGACGGCATCCCAAAATCCACTTAGGTCAGCGG
>JALQZL010000061.1 GCA_023258355.1 Wenzhouxiangellaceae bacterium
ACGGGCACTTTCATCGTGAATGGGACCGAGCGCGTCATCGTCAACCAGATGCACCGTTCTCCGGGGGTCTTCTTTGACCATGATCGCGGCAAGACGCACTCATCGGGCAAATTGCTGTTCTCTGCTCGGGTGATTCCATACCGTGGTTCTTGGCTTGATTTTGAATTTGATCCAAAGGATTCGATCTTTACTCGAATCGATCGGCGTCGGAAGTTGCCAGTGACTATCTTGTTGCGCGCGCTTGGCATGGAAGAAGAACAGATCCTTGACTACTTCTTCGAAAAGACCAAGGTCACGCTTCGCGGTGATGATGTCAGAATCGATTTGGTGCCAGAGCGCCTACGTGGTGAGACTGCGCTACTGGATATCAAAGATAAGAAAGGCAAAGTGATTGTCGCCAAAGACAAGCGGGTGACGGCCAGACACGTCAAATTGATTGCTGAGGCCGGCGTCAAAACGCTGGACGTGCCAAATGAATATTTGGTGGGCAAAATCATTGCTCACAATATTGTGGATGAGGGCACCGGTGAACTGATTGCACCAGCCAATGCTGAAATTACCGAAGAGTTATTGGGTGCGCTGCGTGAGGCCAAGATCAAACAGTTTGATGTCCTGTACGTCAACGACTTAGACCAAGGGCCTTACATCTCCAATACTTTGCGCATCGATCCAACCAGCAATGAGCTGGAAGCCCTTTGGGAAATTTACAAAATGATGCGGCCAGGTGAACCACCTACCAAAGAAGCTGCGCAGAACCTCTTCAAGAACCTCTTCTTTACGGCGGAGCGCTATGACCTCTCGCCGGTCGGTCGGATGAAATTCAACCGCCGTGTGGGCCGAAAAGACATTGAAGGGCCGGGGATTCTGGATCAAGAAGATATTTTGTCGGTGTTGAAGGTGTTGATCGATATCCGCAACGGTCATGGCACCGTGGATGATATCGACCACCTCGGTAACCGCCGTGTTCGCTCGGTTGGCGAGATGGCTGAAAACGTCTTCAGAATTGGCTTGGTTCGCGTCGAGCGTGCTGTGAGAGAGCGCTTGTCGATGGCGGAAGCAGACGAACTTTCTCCGCAAGACCTTATCAATGCCAAGCCTGTGGCGGCTGCTGTGAAGGAGTTCTTTGGCTCATCACAGCTGTCTCAGTTTATGGACCAAAACAACCCGCTCTCAGAAGTGACACACAAGCGTCGTGTTTCTGCTTTGGGCCCAGGTGGTCTGACACGTGAGCGGGCAGGGTTTGAGGTGCGCGATGTACACCCCACTCACTACGGTCGCCTGTGTCCTATTGAGACACCCGAGGGTCCAAACATTGGATTGATCAACTCATTGGCATGTTACTCGCGAACGAATGAGTACGGGTTCTTAGAAACCGCTTATCGAAAAGTAGTGAAGGGTAAAGTCACTAACGAGGTCGAATTTTTATCGGCGATCGAGGAGGGTGATTATGCCATCGCCCAAGCCAATGCTGATTTGGATAGGAACAACCGTTTCATCGATAAACTGATCACGTGTCGCTATCAAGGCGAATTCATGCTGAAAGACAGCAGTGAAGTTGAGTACATGGATGTCTCGCCTCGTCAGATCGTTTCAGTCGCCGCATCACTGGTGCCATTTTTGGAGCATGATGATGCCAACCGAGCCTTGATGGGTTCGAACATGCAGCGTCAAGCGGTGCCTACCTTGCGTGTGGACAAGCCTTTGGTTGGAACAGGTATGGAGCGCGTTGTCGCAACAGACTCTGGGGTAACAACAGTCGCCAAGCGTGGCGGGACGGTTGCTCAGGTTGATGCAGGCCGTATCGTGGTCCGCGTCAATGAAGAGGAAGTGGGTGAAGACGATCCAGGCGTTGATATTTATAACTTGGTGAAGTATCAGCGCTCCAATCAAAATACTTGTATGAACCAGCGTCCGCTGGTCAAAGTGGGCGATAGTGTCGCTCGGCGTGATGTCCTTGCCGATGGTCCATCGACGGATCTTGGTGAGCTCGCTTTGGGTCAAAACATGTTAGTGGCTTTCATGCCATGGAACGGCTACAACTTCGAAGATTCCATTCTGATCTCTGAGCGTGTCGTTCAAGAAGACCGATTTACCTCAATTCATATTGAGGAGCTGACCTGTGTTGCCCGAGACACGAAATTAGGCTCTGAAGAGATTTCAGCCGATATTCCCAATGTCGGTGAATCCACACTGAACAAACTAGATGAGTCTGGCATCGTCTATATCGGCGCTGAAGTTAAAGCGGGTGACATCCTTGTTGGTAAAGTAACCCCGAAAGGGGAAGCGCAACTTACACCAGAAGAAAAACTGCTTCGTGCGATCTTTGGTGAGAAAGCATCAGACGTCAAAGACACCTCGTTGCGTGTCCCATCTGGCATGGATGGCACCGTTATTGATGTTCAGGTGTTTACGCGGGAGGGTGTGGATAAGGACTCTCGAGCCATCTCGATTGAGCGTGATGAGATCCGCCGTGTTCGCAAAGACTTGGACGATCAATTGCGCATTCTAGAAGACGCTATTTTCGCTCGCTTAGAGTCAGTCTTGTCAGGTAAGGTCGCTGATAAAGGGCCTGCAGGCATTAAGAAAGGCGACAAAGTCACAAAAGGCTATCTTGAGGATCTCAAGCGTGATGATTGGTTCAAGCTGGTCATGCGAAACGAAGATGCTCAGGATTTATTGGAGCGCTCAGCAAAACAGTTAGAAAAGCAACGCAAGTTGTTTGATAAGCGGTTTGCAGAGAAGAAAGCCAAAATTACCCGCGGTGATGATCTAGCGCCTGGTGTCTTGAAAATGGTCAAGGTGTACATGGCAGTCAAACGCCGTATGCAGCCTGGTGACAAAATGGCGGGCCGTCACGGTAACAAGGGCGTGGTCTCGATGATTGTGCCAACAGAAGACATGCCGTTTTCTGAAGATGGAACACCGGTGGATGTTGTTCTGAACCCATTGGGTGTGCCTTCTCGAATGAATGTTGGTCAGATTCTAGAAACCCACTTAGGTTGGGCCGCAAGAGGCTTGGGTAAAAAGATTGAAGCCATGCTAGAGGCGGAAGAAAAGACCACCAAGATTCGAAAATTCTTGGGTGAGGTTTATAACTCTGATCAGAAAGATCGCGTCAAGATTAATCAATTTAGCGATGAGGAAATTGATGAGATGGCGCGCAACCTCGCAGGTGGCGTCCCCATGGCAACGCCCGTGTTTGACGGTGCCAGTGAGCATGAAATCAAAAAGCTCCTGGAAATGGCCGATCTTCCGCAGTCAGGTCAGACCATTCTCTACGATGGCCGAACTGGTGATGCCTTCGACCGACCTGTCACTGTGGGCTACATGTACATGCTCAAGCTCAACCATTTGGTTGACGACAAAATGCATGCGCGTTCGACAGGGCCTTACAGCCTCGTGACCCAGCAGCCATTGGGTGGTAAAGCCCAGTTCGGTGGGCAGCGGTTTGGTGAAATGGAGTGCTGGGCCCTTCAGGCCTATGGCGCAGCCTACACCTTGCAAGAGATGCTCACCGTCAAGTCAGATGATGTTCAGGGCAGAAACCAAATGTATAAGAGCATTGTTGATGGTAACAATGAGATGGTGGCGGGTATGCCTGAGTCATTCAATGTCTTGGTCAATGAAATCCGATCGCTTGGCATCAACATCGAACTTAAAGAATCCTGATTTCAGGAGGAGGCAGCAAAAGTGCGCGATTTATTTAACTTATACAAGCGTCAAAGTCAGACTCGAGACTTCGATGTTATTCGGATTGGTTTAGCTCCGCCAGAGCTGATCAAATCTTGGTCGTTTGGCGAAGTTAAAAAGCCAGAGACAATCAACTATCGAACCTTTAAGCCAGAGCGCGAAGGCCTATTTTGTGCTGCCATCTTCGGCCCAATCAAGGATTATGAATGCTTGTGCGGCAAGTACAAACGCATGAAGCACCGTGGTGTGAAATGTGAAAAATGCGGCACAGAGGTCACAGTAACAAAAGTTCGTCGTGAGCGGATGGGGCACATTGAGCTTGCCAGCCCAGTGGCTCATATTTGGTTCCTGAAGTCACTGCCATCTCGCATCGGCTTGTTGCTTGATATGACACTGCGTGATATCGAGCGCATTCTATATTTTGAGAGCTATCTGGTCCTAGAGCCAGGCTTAACACCCTTGGAGCGTGGTCAGCTGCTGACTGATGAGCAGTTCCACACCGCCGTTGAAGAGTACGGTGATGAGTTTGATGCCCGAATGGGTGCTGAGGCAATTCTTGAGTTGCTCAAGAACATCGATTTGGCCGGCGAATTGGTCAAGCTACGAGAAGAAATCGAGGCAACAAACTCCGAGACAAAAATCAAACGCCTGACAAAGCGTATTAAATTAATGGAGGCCTTCTTAGAGTCTGGTAATCGTCCAGAGTATATGATTCTGACGATTCTGCCTGTCTTGCCACCCGACCTTCGGCCTTTGGTTCCTCTAGATGGCGGACGTTTCGCCACATCTGATCTCAACGACCTTTATCGTCGTGTGATTAACCGGAACAACCGATTACGCAGATTGTTGGATCTCAATGCGCCCGATATCATTGTTCGCAATGAAAAGCGTATGTTGCAAGAGTCGGTAGATGCCCTTCTGGACAATGGCCGTCGTGGTCGAGCCATCACAGGCACCAACAAGCGTCCGCTGAAGTCTTTGGCTGATATGATCAAGGGGAAACAAGGCCGCTTCCGGCAGAACCTCTTGGGCAAGCGTGTTGATTACTCTGGACGATCTGTCATTGTGGTCGGACCCACGCTGAGACTGCATGAATGTGGAATCCCTAAGAAGATGGCTCTGGAGCTATTCAAGCCATTCATTTTCTCGAAACTGCAACGTCGTGGCCTTGCCATGACGATTAAAGCAGCCAAGAAATTGGTAGAGCGGGAAGAAGGTGAAGTCTGGGATATCTTAGAAGAGGTGATTCGTGAGCACCCCGTGCTTTTGAACCGCGCACCCACACTACACCGACTGGGTATTCAAGCGTTCGAGCCCGTGCTCATCGAGGGTAAAGCCATCCAGTTGCACCCGCTAGTGTGTACTGCGTTTAATGCCGACTTTGATGGTGACCAGATGGCGGTTCACGTGCCACTGAGCCTTGAAGCTCAGCTTGAAGCGCGTGCGCTGATGATGTCATCTAATAACATTCTCTCCCCAGCCAACGGCGAACCCATCATTGTGCCTACCCAAGACGTTGTCTTGGGGCTGTACTACATGACGCGGTCGTTGCCAGGTGTGAAAGGTGAGGGCATGTTCTTCTCCAGCACTGCAGAAGTCCATCGGGCCTATGCCAACCATCAGGTGGCTATTCATGCCTCAATTTCAGTGAGGATCAAGGAAACACAGATTGAAGATGGCAAGGCAGTAGAAACATTTGCCCGTCGAGAAACGACCGTTGGTCGGGCCATATTGTCTGACATTCTGCCTGCCGGATTGTCCTTTGATTTGATCAATCAGGCGTTGAAGAAACGCCAGATTTCGCGTCTCATTGATGAATGCTATCGTCACTGTGGCCTGAAAGAAACCGTCATTTTCGCTGATCAATTGATGTACACCGGGTTTAGTTATTCCACCCGTGCTGGTGTGTCGATTGGTCTTGATGACTTGCAAGTACCACCAGAGAAGAAAGCCATCCTAGAGCAGGCTGAAGCCGAGGTACTCGACATTCAAGATCAATATGCCTCTGGGGTCGTGACCTCTGGTGAGCGCTACAACAAAGTCGTCGACATTTGGTCGCGGACGAATGAGGAAGTGGCTCGCGCGATGATGAAGCGGATTGGTCGTGAAATGCGTATCGACAGTGAGGGCGTCGAGCATGAAGAAGATTCAATGAACTCTATCTTCATCATGGCCGATTCCGGTGCTCGAGGATCTGCAGCGCAGATTAGGCAGTTGGCGGGTATGCGTGGCTTGATGGCCAAACCGGATGGTTCAATCATTGAGACACCCATTACAGCGAACTTTAGAGAGGGATTGAACGTTCTACAGTACTTCATTTCGACTCACGGCGCGCGTAAAGGTTTGGCTGATACGGCGTTGAAAACGGCAAACTCAGGTTATCTGACACGCCGCTTGGTCGATGTGGCACAAGATCTCGTCGTTATTGAAGAGGATTGTGGGACTGAGGCTGGTTTGGAAATGTTACCTATCGTTGAGGGTGGTGATGTTGTCGAGCCACTCCGCGAACGTATCTTGGGTCGTGTGGTTGCTGAAGATATTTACCATGGTGACTCCGACGAAGTATTGTGCCCCAGAGGCACTCTCCTAGATGAGGCATGGGTAGCCAAACTGGAGGAGCATGCGATTGACCGTGTGTTTGTCCGCTCAGCGATTACTTGTGAGACCCGTCATGGCATCTGTGCAGCTTGTTATGGCCGTGACTTGGCCCGAGGAGATCTTGTCAACCAAGGTGAAGCAGTAGGTGTGGTGGCAGCCCAATCGATTGGTGAGCCGGGCACGCAGCTGACCATGCGGACATTCCACATTGGTGGTGCGGCATCGCGCTCGGTGGCAATTGACCATATTGAAGTCAAGTCCATGGGAACCATCCGATTCTATAACTTGAAGTCAGTCGAAAACGCTGAGGGCAAGTTGGTAGCGGTCTCTCGCTCGGGTGAATTGTCTGTCATTGACAGTCATGGCCGTGAGCGTGAGCGGTACAAGATCCCCTACGGTGCGATCTTGCCAGTGAAGGAAGGTGATGCGGTTGAAGTAGGTGAGCATGTTGCCCACTGGGATCCGCATACCCACCCAGTGGTCTCTGAGGTAGCTGGTTTTGCTAGCTTCCAAGACTTCATTTCAGGCGTTACTGTCACGGAAGCAACTGACGAAGTCACTGGCCTCAGTTCGATGCTTGTCACTGATCCGAAGAAGCGGGGCACTGAGGGCAAGGACCTGCGTCCAATTATCCGTTTGCTCGATAAAAAGGGTAAGCCGCTCAACATTCCTGGCACTGAGCAATCAGCACAGTACTTCCTGCCAGCGGGTGCTGTGATCAACGTGACTGATTCGCAAGAGATTCGAGTCGGTGACATTATTGCCCGGATCCCCCAAGAATCCTCGAAAACGAGAGATATTACAGGCGGTCTACCACGCGTGGCTGACCTATTTGAGGCGCGTCGCCCGAAAGAGGGTGCTATTTTGGCTGAGGCCTCAGGGGTGGTGAGTTTCGGGAAGGAAACCAAAGGCAAACAGCGCCTTGTGATCACTGACGAGCACGGGGAAGTTCACGAGGAACTCATTCCAAAGTGGCGCCAAGTGTTGGTCTTTGAGGGTGAGCATGTTGAAAGAGGTGAAACTGTCGTTGATGGTGAACCCAATCCACATGACATCCTTCGTTTGCTCGGGGTCGAGAAGTTGGCAGACTACTTGGTCCAAGAAATTCAGGATGTGTACCGCCTGCAAGGTGTGAAAATCAATGATAAGCACATTGAGGTCATCATCCGTCAGATGATGCGCAAAGTTGAGATTATGGAGCCGGGAGATAGCCGATTCCTGCGCGGTGAGCAAATCGATCGGATTCGCGTCTTGGAAGAGAACGAGCGATTGGAAGCTGAAAAGCAGAAGCCAGCGACAGTGCAGGGTATGCTTTTGGGTATTACCAAGGCGTCACTGGCCACTGAGTCGTTCATCTCTGCGGCCTCATTCCAAGAAACCACGCGAGTATTGACAGATGCCGCGGTGCGCGGAACTGTCGACAAGCTCCATGGCTTGAAGGAGAACGTTATCGTCGGTCGTCTCATTCCCGCAGGGACGGGGCGCGTGGCGATGGCGCGTCGGCAAGCAGAGAAAGAGGCCTTGCCAGATCCAGATGCCGAGTTGGCCGCAGCGCTCCAGGCAACCGAGGTGGAGTTCTTGCCACCAGAGCCAGATGTGGCTGTGACCTCGTCAGGTGAGGAAGAGTAGCCGATTGATATCATTTCAGTCGGCTTGAGAAAACGGCAGCCTATGGCTGCCGTTTTTTATTGGGGACGTGGTTTTTGACGAATTTAAGCGAATATAGTCCATTTTTGCCGAAGATAAGTGCTTTTAACCGCCTTTTCGAGGATGATCCAGCGCCAAGAGCGATGTTCAGACGCCACGTCGGCCTTTGCCCTTCGCCTGTGGCATGAGAAAGGCAAGCCCAATGGGCGAGACGCCCAAAAGACGGGGCTCGAACAATGAGGGGCAGGGGGTGGATTTTGGGGTGATCTTCCTTGACAGTTTGGCGATAACCCCTTAAAATTCCCGTTCTTCGGCAGACCAATCGTATGGTCTGTCGTTTGTTTTCTGAAGGTTAAAAAATATTATGTCTACGATCAATCAATTGGTCCGGAAGCCAAGACGGCCGAAGGATTACAAGTCGAACGTGCCTGCACTCGAGTCATCGCCACAGAAGCGAGGCGTTTGTACACGCGTGTACACCACGACACCGAAAAAGCCAAACTCAGCATTGAGGAAAGTGGCTCGTGTCCGTCTGACGAATGGTTATGAAGTCACCAGCTACATTGGTGGTGAGGGCCATAACCTCCAAGAGCACTCGGTTGTTCTGATCCGTGGTGGTCGGGTTAAAGATTTGCCAGGTGTTCGTTACCACACTGTTCGAGGTAGCCTTGACACTGCTGGCGTATCAGACCGCCGCCAAGGCCGCTCTAAATACGGCGCCAAGCGTCCTAAAAACTAAATTTTTGAGAATATTCCATGTCTAGAAAGCATTCTAATTTCGAACGCGCCATACTGCCGGATCCTAAGTTCGGTAATGAAATGATCGCTCGTTTCATCAATAT
>JALQZL010000062.1 GCA_023258355.1 Wenzhouxiangellaceae bacterium
GGTCTTGAATCACTGCGGTCACCATCTGCTCACACAACGCCAATTGCGATAGCTCAATAAACTCATTGGGCTGGTGTGCCTGGTCAATAGACCCTGGACCACACACAATGGAAGGAATGCCGGCAGCCTTAAAATTACCACCCTCAGTCGCAAACGCCACCTCTCCTGTGCCACCCGATTGCACCCCCGGAAATGTCGTGACCCACTCCTCAATACCAGCGTCTGGAGAGGGTATCAGCGGGGGCACACGTGCGATGGCCTTGGTCACAATGCTGGCATTGGACGCATGACGCCGTAAGTCAGGTAAGACGTGAGCGTCTACCCAGTCGGTCAGCTCATTCAAAATCTCATCTGGGTCTTCCTCTGGTAAGGCACGGTATTCCCAAGAAAACTCACAATGGGCTGGCAAGATATTGACTGCTGACCCCCCACTGATGAGCCCAACTTGCACCGTGGTGTAGGGGGGCTCACAGTTTCCAGACCCGCCCGCCAAACGCTTCTTTTCTCCCAGTTGATAAAGGTGCTCAATCATTCGAGAGGCGGCAAAAATGGCGCCACCGCCTCGGTGGGGCTGGCTGGAGTGTGCTGCTTGGCCAGTCACAATCGTTTGGAAAACGTTGATTGATTTGTGGGCTCTGACCACTTGCATCTCAGTTGGCTCACCGATCAGTACATACTTCGGAGCGGGCCAGTGACTCAGCGAATCAGAAATCAAGCGATCAACCCCAATACAACCAACCTCCTCATCATAAGACAGGGCCAAGTGGAGTGGCGCCTCCAGTGTGCTCAAATCTAGGCGACTCAAACATGCCAAACACACAGCCAAAAAGCCCTTCATGTCGGTACTGCCCCGACCGAATAAGCGATTATCTTTTGCTGTCAGTGTGAATGGATCGGTATCCCAAATCTGGCCCTCCACAGGGACAACATCCGTGTGGCCGGAGAGCACGATGCCACCAGCTGATTTTGGCCCCCAAGAGGCTAGGAGGTTGGCCTTTTGCCGCTCATCATCCCAGCTACGTGAGCAGCTCGCGCCCCACTGTGTTAACAACTCCTCCGCCCAATCGATCAATTCGAGGTTAGAGCGACTTGAGATAGTATTGAAGGCCACTAGCTTTTCCAGATAGTGGATTGTCTCATCTGATGGTTGCATAGAAGGGCTCACTGCTTAATCACCTCATGACTGAGGTCTGGTTCTATAAATAGCTTCACATGTGACTGGGCTTGGGCCGGTGTCAAATAGGAAATGGCAAGCAATACGGGGATGTGGACCATTAGGCCAAAAATACCCTCATGCAGACCCCAAGGCATCATCTCTGGATTAAAAAATCCATACAGCGCAGCCCCTGAACCTGCCAAAAGACCGGCACACACCCCTTGCGTGGTTGCTCTTGACCAAAACAGTGCCGCAACCACTGGTGGCGCAAGCTGGGCAATGACACCGTAGGAGGTGAGCAGAAGGACGACCAGAGATTGGCTCTCACCAACAGCAAAGTAATAACTGATGCCACCGGCCACCACGATCAAGACTTTGATTAAAGCGCGTTGGGCTGACTCTGACATGGGCTTAAATGGCCTGAGTCCATCTTCCACAGCCACCGAGGCTGTTGCATGCAACAAGGCGTCTCCTGTTGACATTGAGGCAGACAAGGCGCCCGCACAAAAAAGACCCACCACGATCAGCGGTAACTCAACATTCAAAATTAGGTGGGGCAAAATAAAATCGGGTTGGTCAAGATTTGGGACGGTCATGACACCAGCAAAACCGATTAAAAAGACGGGCACCAAAAATAACTGGAAGGTGGGAAACAAAACAACGGTGCGCCGAATAATGCGCTCATCACGCGCGGTAAATGCCTTCATAAAAATGTGTGGCCACATGGTTAAACCAATGGCGCTGATAATGATGGCACTGGTATAACCGCCCCATTGCCATGGTTCACCACCGCTGGTCAAACCCGGAAGCGTCAAGAGCTCTGGTCGTGCTGCAATAATCTCAGTGAACATGGGTCCGATGCCACCATGTAAAGCGCTGGGTAAATAAAGGCCTAGCGCCCAAGCAATCACAATCATGAAAATGCCTTGGAATGTGTTCGTCCAACCGACTGCGGCCACACCACTGGTTAGAACATAAATCAAGACAATCCCATAACTGATCAATGCGCCTAGCCATAGGGGCACATGGCCTTGTGTGACTGCCTCAATCACAATGCCTGCCCCTTTTATCTGCAAAGTAATGTAAGGAATCAAAGCAATCACGCTCACCAATGCAATGAGCGCTGAAAGTCCTTTGGATGGAAACCGTGCCGTTAGAAATTGTGCTTGTGTGACTAGCTTTAGGCGTCGGCCAATACGGGCGACTTTGGGTCCAATCACATACCAAGGGGCCATTCCCAACACACCATAGGAGAGAATGTAGAAAGCCGCAGCACCCCGAGAATACGCCCACCCAGGACCACCCAAAAAAGCAAAGGCAGAAAACACCGTTGCACCGGTGACAAAGTACATGATGAGGAGATTGAAGTTGCGATCACCTGCGACAAAACCATCAACAGTGGCTGACATGCCCTTCCCTGCTCTGAGGCCGATGATCAGGGTGATGGCCAAGTAGGCAGCAATCATCATGGAGACCCAGACCCAATCGGCCATGTTAGCGGCGCTCCTCAAACCAGTTTAGGATCACTAAAACCACAAATCCCAATAAAATCCATGCGATAGACCATGCCAGAGGCAATGGAAATCCGAAAATCAAAGGCAGAGGGTCTTTAAACAAGGTCACCACAGGCCAAGTCACTGCCAGTGCGTAAAGGCCAAAAAAGGCCATAACCAAACGATGGAAAGTCGAGCGTTTCATGGATGTATAGTAGCAAGAACGGCCCTTAAGTGAGTATCATGTGTGCTCATGGCAATCGATATTCAAAGACCCCACAACAAAACGCAAGACCAAGCTTGGACCATAGCCAGTGACTTAGCCAGAGACTTGGCTGAGCGCTTTGGTGTCGACTACGGCATTGAAGGGAATCATCTGCACTTCGAACGTCCTGGCGTCGCTGGCACCATTGAAGTCGATGCGACAATTATTCGGGTTACCGCCCGGTTGAATTTTCTATTGGGTTACTTGGAGCCCAAGATTATTGATGAAATCAATAAATATCTCGATGACCACTTTGATTAAGGACGTTGTTATGCCCCGTTTCATTCTTGGCAGCCTGGCACTTCTCCTCTCATCCGCAGCCTTTTCCCAGGTGTCTCAGAGCCCTGAGCTCACCATCGAACGCATCTTTTCAAGTCCTGCGCTGTCGGGAAACACACTCAGAGAGGTCAAACTTTCCCCCGCTGGAGATCGCGTGACCTTCATTCAGGGTCGAGACACTGATAGAGACATGATGGATCTATGGGAGTATCACCTAGCCTCTGAAGAGACTCGAGTACTCGTCCGTGCTGATTCGGTGATGCCAACAGAAGCCGCCCTCAGCGATGAGGAAAAAGCGAGACGAGAGCGCGCTCGCATCTCTGGTTTAAGAGGCATTGTTGACTATCAGTGGTCCTCTGATGGGCGGTTTCTTCTTTTCCCGCTGGGGGGCAACATCTTCGTACTCGATGTATCGAGTGAAGACGCAAGCGTTCAACAGATTACGGCTAGCGATGAGTTCGATACGGATCCACAGATCTCACCAGACGGTGAGCATGTCGCTTTTGTCCGCAACCAAAATCTGATGATTGCTCACATTGAAACAAAGACAACTTGGCCGCTGACACTGGATGGCCAAGGCCCAATCAAAAATGGCATGGCGGAATTTATTGCACAAGAAGAGATGGGACGCAATACTGGCTTTTGGTGGTCACCCAACTCGGATGCGATTGCCTTTTTGAGAGTCGATGAATCACCTATCGAAATCACACGACGATATGAAGTGAATGCCCAACAGATTGACATGGTTGAGCAGCGCTACCCCTATGCAGGCACCCCTAATGTCACCTATCAACTTGGCATTACCTCTATTGATTCCACACCCTCTCAGCGTGAGTTGGTTTGGGTTGATCTCGGAGAGGAAAAAGATATCTACATCCCTCGCGTTAACTGGGTCCCTGATGGAAGATCACTGACGTTTCAGCATCAATCTCGTGATCAGAAAAGATTAAAGCTGATTCAATTTGATCGAGAAACAGGCACTCAAGAGGTGTTGCTGGAAGAGTCCTCACCTACTTGGATCAATCTGCATGACAATCTTTATTTCTTGCAGGATGGCTCAGGCTTCGTGTGGTCTTCTGAACGTAATGGATTCAATCATTTATATCGATATCGCTTTGATGATGGCGCCATCATGCCACTCACCACAGGCCCATGGTCTGTTGATGAACTGACGGGCATCAATGAAAAATTAGGCTTGGTCTACTTTACAGCCGCTTACCCAGACCCAACCCAAAAGCAGCTTCTCAGAACGTCTTTAATCACTCAATCACCGGAAGCGATCACCGTCATATCCAAGCGCAGCGGGTGGCACGAGGTTGTGATGGATTCGACAGCATCGGTGTATGTTGACCGATTCTCCAGTGTCAACCAGCCGCCGCAATTGTCTTTGCATACAGCAGACGGTACGCGCATATCTTGGCTGATTGCCAATGAGCTCAATCCCACGCACCCCTATTGGCCCTATCTTGCAAATCACCGAGGTGGCGAGTTCGGTGTACTGATTGGCCCACAGGCGCAGAAGCTTCATTACCGCATGATTCGTCCACCTAATTTTGATCCCAATAGGCGCTACCCCGTCTTCATGCATGTCTACGGTGGGCCCACATCAAGATTGGCCACCAACCAGTGGGCTCGGAGGGCTTTGATTGATCAATACATGGCACAGCGTGGTTATGTCGTGTTCACGCTGGATAATCGAGGTGTAGAACGCCAAGGAAAAGCATTCCAAGACGCCGCCTATCAAGCTTTGGGGCGTATTGAAATGGTGGATCAAATGATTGGCGTGGATTGGCTTCGCTCACAACGTTTTGTTGATCCAGATCGCATCGGCATTTTCGGCTGGAGCTATGGTGGCTATCTCTCGCTCATGGCAGCCAGCCAGTATCCAGACGATTTCGGTGCTGTTGTGTCAGTTGCGCCAGTGACCGATTGGCGCCTATACGACACCCATTACACGGAGCGCTACATGGGCCACCCAGGCATTGATCCTGAGGTTTATGAGCAAGGAAATGTTTTGACTTACGCGTCAGACATCGCCAAGCCCTTACTCTTGATCCACGGCATGGCAGATGACAATGTCTTGTTCACGCACTCGACTTTGCTGATGCAAAAGCTGCAAGAAGAAGGCATCGCTTTTGACTTGATGACTTATCCTGGTGAGAAACACTCCATCTCGGGATCTGCCCAGAGACAGCATGTCTATGAAACGATCACTCGTTTCTTTGACCGTCATTTGCAACCAGACTAGAGCATTGCTTTTGAGGTAAAGGGTGGCACATCGAGGAGCTGACCTGAACTCAGATCAGCTTGCACTTGTCTCCACCAATCTGCATCAAATAGCTCTTGATGGTGCTTTTTAAGCAGAGCCAAACGTTCAGGCCCAAGTCCCATGAACAAAGAAAATTGTTCTGGAAAGACATCATTTTCACCCACATAGAACCAAGGTTCATCACTCATACCATACACATCGTCATCAGCCTCTGGCCAGTGGCGGAAATGACATTCGCTCATCAACCTAAGTTCATCGTAGTCATAAAAAACAACACGACCCGACCCTGTCACACCAAAGTTTTTTGGCAAAAGATCACCTGCAAAAATATTAGAGCGTGCCAAATCCTTGATTGATTGGCCGTAATCAATCACGGCTTGCATTGCAGACGCTTCATCGGCCTCAGCTAGATATAGATCCAGCGGGCGAACGCGTCTTTCCACATAGCAGTGATGAATGATTAAATCTGACTCACTTCGCTCAACTAGCCGTTGGCATTGAGATTCAATCACATCGAGAAGTGGTTTAGATAAGCTACCAAGTGGGATTTTTAACTCTCTAAATTCCTGGGCATCAATCAGCCGCCCAATACGGTCATGTCGAAAAACCAAATGGTAGCGCTCTAAGACCTCAGTCCTGGTCACCTGCTTTGACGGTGCGAATCGATCACGGATCAATTTAAAAACCAAAGGGTACGAAGGCAATGTAAATACCAGCATCACCATTCCTTTTTTCCCTTCGGCTTCGACTAACGCCTCTTGACAATCGGCTTGCAGATGAGCAAAAAAAGACTGGTAACGCTCTGTCTTTCCCTGCTTGACCCGACCTAGAACAGTGTATAACTCAGCGATGGGTTTGCTGGGTAAGAGCTGGGAAAGAAAATAAATGACAGGCTCCACCTGATCAAGATCAGCCATAAAATAGTTAAACGTGTAGCCAAATAAAATGCTCAATTCTTGACGTTCGAGTAAAACAGCCTCCAGCCAAATGCCATCACAACCTGAGGCGAAGACAAAGACAATCGGCTGGGGGGCGGAGGCATCGCCCATGTACCCGACGCGATAAGCTCGGCCACCCCGATAAAAGTAGGCATCCAGCATCTCCACAGGCTGGGGTCCTTCATCAGACAGGCTTGTCGATAAATGATGCTGCAGGGCTGCGGTATCGACAGATACCGACCCTGGCCACTGTGAGCCAAGGGAGGAAACGAGTGCCACGAGATCTTCTGGGTTTGAGCTATCTAAGGAGATGGTCTGGCTAATCGAATCACTGGGCCTCGGCTGACTGAGCTTGGCAGCATCCGTGGCGGTAAACTCAATGGCCTCGTCAACGCCGGTTGTCTTAAAAAGTCGCCGACTAATCGTGTTAAAGAAAGTTCGATAGAGCTTGACGTCGACATAGTCCGCTGTTTTCGCGGCGAAGGTCTTCTTAATTTCCACCCAAATTGGTCGCCTGAAAAGCCGATCCCCCAAAATTTGCTCTAGGCGCGAAATCGTCTCATGGATAACCTCATCGTAGAGTGCATACCGCGTAGAGACATCTTGTGTCATCCCTACTCGATCATTCGCTACAAAACGTCGACGAGCACGACGCGTGATGTCGGCAAAGCTGGCGTTGTAGTCATCAAAAGCTTGATGTATGCACTCGAGTGCTGCCTCAACCTTGATACGTTGAGGCCCTGAGATCATAGTGACTCATTCAGGCCAGAGTCCCTCCATCCCGATGTGATCGGGTAGCGTCGGTCTCGGCCAAAAGCTTTGCGGGTAATACGCGGTCCCGGTGCGCCCTGGCGGCGTTTGTACTCGGCTGCTAAAACCATGCCAGCCACCTTTCTGACGGTTGATTCATCAAAGCCCGCTGCCACAATCTCTGCAATGGGTTGGTCCAATTCCACATAGCGAATGATGATTTCGTCCAAGACTGGATAGGGGGGAAGTTTATCTTGATCTAATTGTCCAGGAGATAGTTCGGCAGAGGGAGGTCGATCAATCACCCCCTGAGGAATCGCTTGTGAAATGGTGTTTCGGTAGTTGGCTAGGCCATAAACCACTTGCTTCAAGCAGTCTTTGATAGGACTGAAACCACCACACATGTCGCCATAAATTGTCGAGTAACCCGTCGCCAATTCGCTCTTATTACTTGTAGCCAATGGCAAGTGCCCGAATTTATTAGATAACGCCATAATAATGTTGCCTCTGGCCCTAGCCTGCAGATTCTCCTCAGCAAAATTTTCTCTCATGCCTTGGAACGCTTCAGCTAGCTGAGACAGCATTGCCTGATATATGGGCTCGATGGAGATATTGTCATGCCGTAGCCCTAACCTATCAATCTGTTCTGTCGCGAGGATCAAGCTAAGCTCGGCGGTGTGACGAGAGGGCATCATGACCGCAAGAACATTCTCAGGCCCCAAGGCATCACTGGCCAAAGCGGCGGTTAGGGCCGAATCAATACCACCAGACAGCCCTAACACCACCGATGAGAATTTATTTTTGCGAGCATAATCGCGTAGGCCGCATGTCAACACCTCATAAAGAACAGCCCACTTCTCGGTCTGGCCGACTGGCCAGTGGACATAATCTAGATGCCCATGGTTCTGGTCAAAGTCAACCACCAACAGAGCTTGCTCACACAATAATGCCGGCTGGGATAACCTGCCAGCGCCATCAATCGCAAGGGAGTGGCCATCAAATACCAGTTCATCTTGGCCACCGACACAGTTCAAATAAATAACGGGCAGGCCGGTCTCATCATGCCGAGCCTTTAGCATGTCGCAACGATCTTGGTGTTTATCCTCGTAAAATGGTGAAGCATTGGAGGAAATCAGCAGTTGCGCACCAGCCGCTTTGGCTGCGCGAGCGGCTTCTGGCGTCCATGTGTCCTCACAGATTAGCACCCCGACTTTGACGCCAGCCAGCTCCAAAACCAGTGGTTGATGACCAGGCACAAAGTATCGACGCTCGTCAAAAACGGCATAGTTAGGGAGATCCCACTTGTCGTAAACGCCAATGACTTTTCCCTCGCGAAGCCAAGATACTGAGTTGAACCGTTTGGACCCCTCCGCTCTAGGGTGGCCCACAATCACATCAATACCGTGGACTTGCTGAGCGATGTCTTGGAGCGTTTCTTCACTGCGACGCATGAAGCCTGGGCGCAACACCAAATCTTCAGGTGGGTAACCCGTGAGTGAAAGCTCAGGAAAGACCAAGAGATCAGCACCGTGCTCATCACGGGCCTGTTTAATAAGCGTCAGTATTCGATCGTGGTTGGCCGTGATATG
>JALQZL010000063.1 GCA_023258355.1 Wenzhouxiangellaceae bacterium
AGTTTCTGACTGCCTCATCAACGGCTTTGGCAGTTTGTTTTGGCACCGATTCCCCAAAAAAAACGACGTCTGGCTTGAGACGACCAGAACAGTGCGCACAATCGGCTATCTTGAAGTCTGGATAGGCTGCTTCATCAAGGTCCACATCCCCATCAGGGTTGTGGCTGAGGACATCAGCGGTCCAGTGAGTATTGAGTTCCCTAAGGTAGGTTTGGATTATGTCGCGTGGGTATTGAGCACCACAGTCTAGACACTTCACTCGGCCCAGTTGCCCATGAATCTCTATCAGGGCTTGGCTACCGGCCCGTTCATGAAGTGCATCCACATTCTGCGTGATCACGGTTTTGACATGGCCTGCTGATTCAAGCCTGGCAAGGGCCTGATGCCCCTGATTGGGTTTGGCTGATGCCACATGATCCCAGCCAAAATAGCTTCTTGCCCAATACCTACGTCGTGCAATCGGACATTGAATGAAGTCTTGATAAAAAATGGGCGTGCGCCGCAGCCAAGCACCACCTTCATCGCGATAGGCGGGTATACCGGAGTGTGTGCTGAGTCCAGCGCCTGTCAGAACAAGTACCTTAGAATGTCTCACAAAGAATGTGGCCACATCGGCAGATGTGCCACAGATTGGCTCACCACAGGGGGTTTCCCGCAGGCTTGGAATTCTCAGTTTCGACTTTGAGGATAAGATGTTGGACATGCCTGTAAGCATACTGAAATTAATGTCAGACATGTCTCACTGCACCACATTTTTGGGCACAAGGGACCCGTAAGCATAGCTAGGGACAAAGAGGCCTTGTCAGTACCCCTATCGTAAGGCATTTAAGGCTAGACTATTGGTTATGGCATTAACAGAACACGCTTGCGTTGGTTATCTGAGTGACAGGGCATCACCGATTGGGGCATTGGCGTTCCTGGTGGGGGAGCAAGGATTAAGCAAAGCCTGGTTTGTTACTGATGGCCAAACACCCAATCGAGTCAGTGACACGGAATCCCTGATTATCGAAATCAAGAAACAGCTCAGGGCGTACTTCACTGGCCAACTCACTGTGTTTACAATTCCTCTCATGCCTGTCGGCACCTGTTTTCAGGAAAAATGTTGGGGTGCGCTGATGGCAATTAATTACGGGACCACTATTTCGTATGCCCAGCAAGCCCTGGAGATTGGCCAACCCAAAGCAACACGTGCGGTCGCGAATGCGAATGGTGCAAACCCCATCCCACTTTTTATCCCATGCCACCGGGTGATCGCTTCTGATGGGTCTTTAGGTGGCTATGGCCCCGGTGTTCACATAAAAAAATGGTTACTTCAGCATGAAAGGGATAATCTTGACTAATCCAAAGAAGGTATGTATCCCACTGCCCGAGTGGCTACAAAATAATCAGGTTGATCTGGCGTTTTCCCCGGGTGATATGGAGGATGCGATGCGTTTGGCAATCACACTTTCTCGCCATAACGTTGATCACGAGACGGGTGGGCCATTCGCTGCACTGGTTGTCAATCTGTCAAAAGGAATCGTGATCTCTGCAGGCGTGAACTGTGTTGAAGCACAATCGTGTTCATCTGCTCATGCTGAGATTATGGCCTTATCTCTTGCACAGCAAGCTTTGGGCACGTGGAATCTTCGTGTTACGCCCCATGCGCCCTTAACCCTCATTAGCTCATGTGAGCCTTGTGCGATGTGTCTTGGTGCCATTCCATGGGCAGGTGTTAGCCAAGTCATCTGTGGAGCCACCAAGAATGATGCTGAAGCAGCTGGCTTTGATGAGGGAGAGCGACCTTCAAGTTGGGAACATGGCCTGAAAGAGCGGGGCATAGAGCTAGTCACTGGCATTTTACGAGCAGAGGCTTCAGCCGTTCTTGTGGATTATGCCAAAGCAGGCCAAACCATCTACAACCCATAAGCTACGATATGGTTTTGGCTATTGCACCCAACTGGCCAAGGCATGATAAATCGGAATACCGATTAATAGGTTGAAAGGAAAGGTGATTGCGAGGCTCATGGGCAAGTAGACGTTAAGCTGAGCATCAGGAATGGCCAGTCGCATCGCAGCAGGGACCGCAATATAGCTCGCACTGGCTGCTAAGACAATTAGCAGCATACCGTTACCGAGAGGAATATCCATTATCCAAACCCCCAAAGTCGCCAATGTGGCCCCTAAGAGGGGAGTAATGAGGGCGGTGCCAATCATTAGTCCATACTCTCTGAGTTGAAACAGGGCACGAGCACTTCTAAGCTCTTGGTAGGCGCGAATGCCCATGTCCAACAGAAACAGGCACAACAACCCAACGAAGAGATCCAAAACAAAGGGTGAGACTTGATCCATGCCTTTTTGGCCTGTCAGGATGCCAACTAGCATACTGCCAAGGATCAGGAACACGGAACCATTCAATAGTGACTCGTGCAGGATGGTTTTCCAGCGGATCTGAGAACTCGTCCCGGAGTAGTAAAGAGAGATGCCTACCATAATGGCTGGTGCTTCCATGAGGGCCATGGCAGCGACCATGTAGCCGTCCCAAGCGATACCAAAGTTATCAAGGTAACCTGTGGCAGCGATAAAAGTCACTGCGCTGATTGAGCCATACGTGGCCGCGATTGCCGCAGCGGTTGCTCTTGAGAACCAATTTTTGACAACCTGAAAGAGAATAATGGGGACCACAGCGCTCAAGGCAACGGCAAAGAGTAATGTTTTGCCCATTGTCCAGTCAGGAGGCCCACTCACCAAGGCAGCACCGCCTTTGAAACCAATGGCGAACAGCAGGTAGATGCTCAAGAATTTAGATATCTGGCTAGGGATACCCAGATCGCTTCTCACCATCACAGCTAATCCACCGAGAAAAAAGAACAGTACTGGTGGCGATAGAAAATTTGTCAAGAAAAGATCAATCACGCAACATCCTTAGAGTGCATTTTTCTTAGGTGGAATAAAAACACTAGCCAGCATCATACCAGTCGTGAGGGCAATCGCAATAATAGCGGTCAGTAAAGCGGTTTCAATGCCAGTCACCACATCATCGCCCAACAAACTGGTCACGCTGCGAAGGCCAATACTGCCGGGGACCAAAACAATCAGTCCTGGAATGTGCATGATCGAGCCTGGACGACCTGTGATAGACACAAATATGTTGCCTGATAAGCCGACCATGAGCCCACCGAGAAAAGCACCAATCACTGGTGCACCCAATAAACTACCAAGCCCTGCAGAGACCCATGCAATCAAACATGCCAACATCATCCAAGGCCAATCTCGTTGATGTGCTTGATTCAACAACATCAAGCCAACTGCTGCCAATCCGAGGCCCATCAAGCTGGCAAAAATATTCATGGCTGGTGCAAACTGCAGCCTCACTGGGCCGACCACAGATTGGCCTAGCAAGCCTCCCATGACCATGCCAAGTCCCAATAATGCCAGGACAGTCAGGCCGAACGCCAATCGCGAAGATCCCGAGACAACATGACCGGTGGCGAGTTCTCGAGCGGCCACCGTCAAGTCCATCCCAGGTAGTAGCACAATCATCCCAGCGGTGACTGCAGGCAGTAATGCGGTGGCTGGGTCATAACCACACCATAGGGTGCCTAAAAAGGTGACAAGGGTGGCCGCCAGTGGTGTAATCAGGCGGGCACGCTCAACATGTCTTCTTAGAGTCAAAACGGCGATCCCAACAACCAAACCAAGCATGAGTGCCAGTAGCGACTCTTTTAAGCCCCCGCCGATGATCGGTGCAATTCCAGCGCCCAAAGCGGTAAAGCCAAACAATTGCCAGCCCCAACCATACAGTGGCCTCGCTTGATCAATCAAACGGACTCGCTCATCGGCCTTTTCCGGCGAAATATCGCCATCAGCCAGCTGCGTCATGACGTCAGTGAGGTCGGATAGTTTGGCTAGATTGGCCGTACCAAGCTCTGAACGCGCTAGAAATGTTTGTTGCTTTGACCCATCACCTAAAGACACAAGAATAGCGGTGGGTGTTGAGAAAAATTCCGCCGTTAAACCCAGGCGTTGGGCCATGATTGCCATGGCTGTTTCAAGCCGATGGGCTGGGGAGCCAACATGAAGTAAGGCTCTCCCTAGATTGATCACAAGGCTCGCATAGTGGCTCGCCTCATAGGGATGCCTGTCGTCTGGATTAGGATGCGGGGATTGGCTGGTCACACCACTTATTTTATCGGGTTACCTCGCCGGTGACCATCCATCTGGTTAATTAAGTACGCTCTGGATTGAAAGCATCGATACCATCATGCTTAGAGTCGATCAGTGGTAATCCTGGCTTTTGTATCAACTGCTCGTTGATTGGGACATTCGCCAAGACATCAACTATGGTATCGGCTGCATGGCCTTCACCATAGGGATTAGTCATTCCAACCAGTTGATTCTTAAATTCAGTTGACTGCGCCAGTCCGACGGCTGTTTTGATTTGCCCAACATCACCCGGAACATCAATGATATTGACAGCCCGTTCTCTTCCTTGTTGGCGCATCCCAATGTTGATACAAGGGAGCGCCAGTGAGGGGCTTTCCATGATGCCACTGCTGGAATTGCCAATCATCAGCGCAGCATGCCTGAGTAAACTCCAATACTGAATCGGTCCAAGATTGATAAACAGGTGAGCATCACTGCGGTGACGACAAAAAGCTTCGGCTTTTTCAATGATGTAGTGATGGCCAGTGTCAGCATTGGGAAATGTGAAGACAAAAGGCCCCTCAATATCCTTGAGAGCCTCAAACAGAGCAGTTGCCTCATTTTCTGATTCCGATGACAAGGTCACAGGATGAAAGCCAATGACCTTCGGAGCACGATCAAGTGAGATGCCCAGTGCTTTGCTCACACCATGGTGATCAAGAAGTTTAGACTTGGTTAAATGGTCAAGCGAAGGTGCCCCCGCTCTCGTCACACGCCAACGCTCCTCTCCCATAGCGATGACTCGACGTTTGGCTAGCTGAGTGGAGACAAAGTGCAAATGACTGAGTTTGGTCAGTGCATTTCTGATGGCATCATCGATGGCGCCTTCACTTATCTCACCACCCTCAATGTGAGCGATTGGAATGCGCAGCGCAGTGGCGACGCTGGCGGGCGCCAGCATTTCATATCGATCGGCGATCAACAACAGAATATCAGGGCGCAGGCGATTCAGGGCATCAGCAAAGCCCAGTGTGGCCACACCGATCGTTTTAGCCATGCCCACATCTGAGTCTGAATCAATCAATGACTCAATGGTCGTCTCAATCTCGAAACCATCTTTTTTGATCTGCTCAATGCTGGAACCAAAACTCGCAGCGGGATGCGCCCCACTAACAAGCAGGCGCAGATCAATGTCAGGATGCACTTGAAGCTTTTTCAACACCCAATAAAGGTGCGAGTAGTCTGCCCGGGATGTGGTGACAACAGCAATTCGCCTTTGTTTAGCCAGCGCAATAACCTCCATCAACCATATAGGTATTCCCTGAAATGCCTGATGCTTCATCGCTTAGCAAGAAGCCGGCCAATGCAGCACATTCCTCATTCGTGACATAACGACCCATGGGGATGCGCGTTGTGAAGGCTTGCTTAACTGTATCGCCCTTGCCAGGGTTCAATTGCTCTTCAATTGATCGCATCATCCGATTGTCTACAGGGCCTGGATTGAGCGTGTTTACTCGAATCCCTTGTGGCCCATACTCCGTTGCCAGACTCCTCATGAGCCCAATAAGTGCGTGTTTACTCGAGACATAGGGAGCCAATCCGGCTGCACCCCGAACGCCTGCTACGCTGGAAGTCATCACAATGCTCCCGCCACCTGCTTGAATTAAGGCAGGAATAACCGCTTGTGCACCCAGCCTTGGCCCATGGAAATTGACTGCCAATACCTGCTGCCAATCCTCTTCAGACTGCTCTTCGAAGGGAGCCACTCGGCCCTCGATACCGGCATTAAGGAAGGCACCGTCGACACGCCCAAACTTATCTTGTGCGAGTTGGACGAGCTGTTGATTATCTGAAGCCTGACTGACATCAGTGATGCACCCACAGGCATTATCACCAAGTCGGCTGACTAGCGCCTCGACCTTTGAGTGATCGAGGTCAGAAACGACTACCTGGCCGCCACCGTCAATTACCCATTGAGCCAGAGCGGCGCCAATCCCACCAGTGGCGCCGGTCACAATAATGACTTTATCTTTCATGTGTCCCACAAAAGTCCTCCACTAAACCTAATTGGATAGCCTATTAGCGTAACCCATAAAGGGTCGGTTCGTCCTCTACGCTATAGATCGATCATTAAAGGACCAGAGGGCGAGTGAAGCCACTGAGCGCCATGGTGACCATGGTGACGAGATCGCCTGGGCTTCTTTTGCGGTTGGACGTTCTGCTTGGTTTAACATTTTTCGAAGACCTTCTTGGAGCCCGAGGTCATTCGGAGCAAAGACATCTGGATGTCGCAGAGCGAACAAAGAATACATCTGCGCAGTCCAAAGGCCAATGCCAACAATTGGGGTGAGAGTGTCGATCACTTCCTGTGTGGAGGCATGCTCAAGTGCTTCATAATTGATATTGGCCTCAGCCAAAGCCCTGGCATATCGGATCTTTTGATGGGACAAGCCGACTGAACGTAAAGATTCATCGCTGGCTTGTTGAATCACTGGAGCGGAGGCATATCCGGCATCACACAATCGCATCCAGATGGTTTTCGCTGCTTTGGTGCTCAGCTGCTGAGACACAATGCTTTGCAAGAGACCACAAAAGCCTGAGGGCTTGAGGGTCAATGTGGGCCGACCAGTCACTTGGAAGACTTTGATGAACTTTGGCTCTTTTTTTTGGAGCCAAGCCATGCCTTGGTCTATCTGGTGTTCAGTAAGATTGGAGGTCATCAGGCAGCGGGCTTAATCAATAATTTTCAGAGCATCATGCCTAGGCAGATAGAGGGCCTTGACGATTGCTTCGTCTCCCATCTGCCTGAATAAGTCAGCATACATGGAAAGTTGGGATTTGTAGCGTTCTGCTTCTTGATCCAGAAAACCAGCCAAATCACCACCGGCATGATAGCCAGATTTGTAGTCAATGATCCAACGTTGACCCTTTTCGTCCTTGAAGGTGCGATCGACGATCGCATTAACCAATTGGCCATCCAATCTACCAGTCAATGCATACTCGCATTGTGAGTCAACGTGTTGATTGCTTAATATCCATCGACCAGTCTCGCTAGTAAGTACGGCCTGGAATGTCGCATCCAGCACTTTACTTAACTCATCCAGCTGTCTTGGATCACTGCCTTGTGCCAATAAGAGGGCAGGGATTCTATCTCTAAGGTGACTGATTGAGCTGGAGGAAGTGGCCTCAATGCCCACGCGACCGACCATTTCAAGCAGGTGGTGTAAAACAGTGCCGTTCCGCCTAGCTTGAGCGCCTGCCCAATTAAACTCAATTTCACTTTCACGTTGATATTTTGGCAGTGCGCAGCGCCATTGCAGTGCTGTTGACCATTGAGGGCGAAAGTCAGCAGTTACTCGATAAAAGCTTTGATCAATAGTCGGGGCGATGATCTCATCTGTTGAATTGCCATCATCTGATATGTCCGTGGTCGGTTCATTTTCCAATGGTGTGAAATGTTTTTCAAAGCAAGGCCCCAATGTTGGCCAGACAGTCTCGAGGAGGCTCCCACTGGGTGGCTTTATACCGTCATCTTTTCGCTTGAGACTGGCACTTAAAAAGAGTGAGGCTTTTGCTCTTGTGGCCGCAACATACATCAATCTGAGAGACTCATATTGCTCTCTGACGGCGCGCTCCTTTTTGATGAGTGCGATACGAGGTGCTTTATCGCTATCTGACGATGCGCTGAGGGGCGCAATTAACACGCCTTGGTCATCCTCCTCTAGCGGGAAAGGAAGCCAATAAAGTAGATCGCTGTCTGAGCGATTGGGCGATGCTTGTAGACCAGGCAGTATGACACTGTCCCACTCTAGGCCTTTAGCGCCATGCATGGTTAAGATATCGAGCTTGACCTCTTTTTGATTTGGTCCTCCCTCTGTGTGGGTACTTTCTATCCACTCGATAAAATCATTCCAATCATCGACGAGTCCGTTGGCTTCAGCGTGAGCCAAAGCATCAAAATAGGATGCGCTGTCTGATGAGCGCCGTTCAAACTGGTCATCGAGCCCACAGTCAGGGCCCCCTAAGCGGTTCCATGCCCCTTCAACCAACTCAAACAGTGCATATCGTCCATAGAGCAAATCGATATGGTCGATCACATCAAACAGTCTTTTGGCGCGCTGTTGCGCCTCTCCAGTCAGATTCTGGAGGCAGGCAGAGCCGATAGGGTGGTCTTTATCAGGTAGCAAAATGGCCAAATCTGCCAAAGTGAGACCAATCATCGGAGAATGTAAAAGAGCAATGAGGGCGGTGCGGTCTTGAGCGTTCAGGATCACTTTTGTTAAAGCAATCAAATCTTGGACAACAGGACGGTCGATAAGTCGGTCTAATTTGACTGCTCGAAAGGCGATATGGCGCTCTTGAAGCTTTGGAATGATCTCATTGAGATGGCTTCGCGCACGGACAATGATCGCCATGCTGTAATTTTCATCATCGCTGTGAGCATCTAGATTCGCTTGAACAAAATCGGCTACTGCGATGGCTTCTTGTTGTTTGGTCTCAAAAGTCTGTAATGTTACTTCGCCAGAGGTTTCAAGGGATGCCTCAGAGGGTGAGTAGGCAATGGCACCTGAAGCGATGTCTTCATGGCTTGGGAATAAT
>JALQZL010000064.1 GCA_023258355.1 Wenzhouxiangellaceae bacterium
AAACGGCATTGGCTTTGATGATTGCGCTTTATATGGCGCAAGACAGCTTCGGTACCGCATGTAACGTCACCGGAGACGGTGCCATTGCCCTGTGGATTAATGAATCGCAACACAAAGCTTAGGCTGTATTTGATCAGCCGACTGTCGTTGATCAGACAATCGGGGAGATAAAAAAACGGCGCCCAGCTGGGCGCCGTTTTCATCGTGCTTAGTGAGGCTTGTGACTTAGTGAGTCAATAATGGCGCAATGACCAAGCTCACAATGGCCATGACATTAATCAAAATGTTCATGGAAGGACCAGAGGTGTCTTTCAGTGGATCACCCACCGTGTCGCCCACCACGTTTGCCTTGTGTGTTTCTGAGCCTTTGCCACCAAAGTGACCCTTCTCAACGTGCTTTTTGGCGTTATCCCAAGCACCACCGGCGTTTGCCATAGTGAGTGCGAGTAACACGCAACCCAAGAGTGCGCCACCCAGCATGCCGCCGAGAGATTCCGCACCTAAGCCAAATCCGACCACGACAGGCCCGAACACCGCCAGCGCAGCTGGCAATAGCATGCGCTTGATAGCCGATGTTGTGGCAATGTCCACGCATCGAGCCGCGTCAGGTGTGCCGGTGCCTTCGAGCAGGCCAGGGATTTCCTTAAACTGGCGACGAATTTCGGTGATCATTTCAAAGGCGGCATCACCAACAGCGGTCATGGTGATAGAAGCCACCAAGAACGGGAAGACGCCCCCGATGAACATACCAATCAACACATTGGGGTTAGCAATGTTTAATTGGAAGCCCTCAATGCTGTGGGAGACCTCAGCGATGTAAGCTGAAATGATGGTCAGGGCGGCCAGTGCGGCTGCGCCAATCGCAAACCCTTTACCAATCGCTGCTGTGGTGTTACCCAGCTCATCGAGAGAGTCTGTGATCTTCCGCGTTTCCTCACCTAGGCCAGCCATCTCAGCAATACCACCGGCGTTATCTGCGACAGGGCCATAGGCATCAATCGCCATGGTCATGCCCACAGTGGCCAACATGCCGACGGCAGCAATGCCCACGCCGTAGAGTTCGGCATTGGCATTGGCAATGAAGATGATGGCGCAAATGGTCAAGATGGGGATCACCACAGACTGCATGCCAGTGGCCAAACCAGAAATAATCACGGTGGCCGAGCCAGTCTCACCTGAGCGCGCGATCTCGCGGATAGGTTTGGCTGCCGTATAGTACTCAGTAGACAAACCAATAATGACACCACCCACCGCACCAACGACGGCAGCAATCCACACACCGGTGTTAATGCCCAGATACTGGATTAAGAAGTAGGCCAGTGCCACAAAGCCAACCGCTGCCGACATGGTGCCGACGCGCAAGGCCACTTCAGGACTTTTCGAAGAGCTGGCCTTAACAACTAAGATGGCGACAATCGAGCAAACCAGACCAAGAGAAGCCAGAAGCAATGGAAGCCCCATTAGCGCACTGCCTTCACCCATGCCATCGACATAGCCAGTGGCGGATTGTTGGACCATCACGGTCGCCAGCGCCACTGTCGCGATCATGGCGCCACAGTAGGATTCAAAAATGTCTGAGCCCATACCGGCCACGTCACCGACGTTATCGCCCACATTGTCAGCGATCACACCTGGGTTTCTAGGATCATCTTCGGGAATACCCGCTTCTACTTTACCCACCAAATCAGCACCGACATCGGCCGCTTTAGTGAAGATGCCGCCACCGACCCGATAGAACAAGGCCACCACACTGGCGCCCATACCGAAGCCGTGAATGTTGTGCGCTGTCTCAGGGTCAGTGCCAAAAATCAGATACAGCGTGCCTAAGCCCACGAGGCCTAGGGAGGCCAACACCATTCCCATGACTGAGCCACCGTAGAACGCCACCATTAAAGCCTGCGTGGGACCGTGCTGGTGTGCTGCTGAGGTGGTTCGGACATTGGCGCGTGTGGCGGCCGTCATACCTAGGAAGCCTGCCAACGCAGAGCAACCTGCACCTACCAAAAAGGAGATAGCTGTTTGGATGCCTAAGCCAGATGTGGAGAGCGCGACGGCTAACACAGCCACCGACAAACCAATCAACATCAGCTCACGCCGCATAAACGCCAGCGCGCCTTCTTGGATGAGTTTTGCGATTTCAGAGGGTTTGCCCTCCATCGCCGAGTAACTCATGACCACACGATAAAGAATAAAGGCCACGATCAGGCCGACGACCCCGAGAATCGGGGGGATCATTAACTGATTCATTGTGTCTCCCAAAGATACAAAGGTTATGAATGATTATTTTGCTTAGTCTAACGCTCTAATTGTAGTGAGAACTGGGCTTTTGGGCAAATGCCAAACAAACCCAATCACCCAATTCATTGATTTTAGGCGCTGAATCCATCGCCCGATAGGCCAAAGCCACGGCGTCGGCTTGTTCTTTTAAAATGCCCGAGAGCACCAAATGACCGCCAGGCTCAACCAGCGAGATCAGTTTTGGGGCCAAATCAATGAGGGGTTGGGCCAGAATGTTGGCCAAAACCAATGGCGCTGGCGCTTGATCTGTCTCTTTAAAAAAAGCCTCTGGACTCAGTGCTTCGATAGCCTGTGAGCACCCATTGGCCTGGGCATTCATGGCCGTGGCCTGTAGCGCTTGTGGGTCATGATCGACCGCCACCACTTTCTCCGCACCCAATAAGGCCGCGGCGATGCCCAGGATACCCGACCCGCATCCAAAATCAATCACGCGAGACCAGGCGGCTTGATTCTCATGATCTGAACGCCATGCATCGAGCCAAGATAAACACATGGCAGTGGTTGGGTGGGTGCCACTACCAAACGCCAAGCCAGGATCAAGATGAATCACCACAGGCCAGCTGGGGTCTGGCGCAATGTGACTGGGACAGACCCAGAGATGTTGTCCAAAACACATGGGTTCAAAGCGATCCATCCAAGCCCTGATCCACTCCTGATCCTCCAATGTGTCCCATTGCACCTCGCTGGGATGATCTAGCCATCCGCTTTGTACCAATGCTTGGACCAGAGGATCCAAGGTCTGGTCACCATCAAACAAGGCCTCCACAACAAGCTTTGGCCAAAGCGGTTGGGCGCCAGGGTCAGGTTCATGAATTGGCTGGTCCGCTGCGTCGAGTAGGGTGACAGAGACTGCCCCCAAATCAAAAAGTAAGGTGTCTAGCTCAGCCAAAGGATCCATTAAGTGATGATCGTCTGGCTGTGAGGCCGTTGTGGGCAGATCAACGCGCAGCTGAAGGCGTTTCCATTGTCTGGGTCTGGTTTCTGAGGCCACTAGAAATCACCCCACAGGGTCTGAATGGCCGCCAAGGCAGCCACGCCAGCGGTCTCTGTTCGAAGGACCCGGGCGCCCAATCGGATGCCGGTTAAACCCTGTCGGCTGAGGTCCTCACATTCTGCCGGACTGAGCCCACCCTCTGGGCCGACCACCAACTCGCATGTGCTAGGCTGCGCTTGGTCAATGAGACGGTTTGATGCTTGGGGATCCAAGAAAAAGGCACTGCCCTCTGGGCGAGGTCGCCAATCCGTGAGCGCCATGGGGGCATGCACTTGGGGGATTGTCGCTCGGCCGCTTTGCTCGCAGGCACTCAGCACAATGGTTTGCCACCGTTTTTGGCGCTGTGTGGCGCGGGCGGGATCCAATTTAACGCCGACACGCTCTGAGAAAACGGGCGTGATCTCCCTCACGCCCAACTCCACCGCTTTTTGAATGACCCAATCCATCCGCTCACCCCGAGCGATCGCTTGGATCAGATGAACCCCAATCGGTGACTCCACCGCTGACGGCTCTGCCTCCTTTAGCTGTATCTCACAGTGTGCTTTACTTGATATCTCGGTGAGCTCGCCACTGTAATTGAGGCCATCACCATTGAATAGCACCACCTCATCCCCGACTTGGCGACGAAGCACTTTAATCAGGTGCTTCGCAGCGTCAGGTGACAAAACGATAGACTGACCAGTGCTCAAAGCTTGGTCAGTGTAGATTCGGGTCTGCCTTGCGGTAGGATTGCTTGGTGGGCTCATCAGCGTATGATGAGCGATATCCTAAAAGACATCAACTGATGTGGGCACCCGTGTGCCACAAACCGAAGGATGAGACGGTATGAAAACAAGGATGCAAGGTTTTTCTTTGATCGAGGTATTGGTGGTTGTGGTGATCATCAGTGTTTTGGCTGCTGTGGTGGTACCACGCATCATGGATGAACCAGACAGAGCTCGCGTGGTGAAAGCGCAGCAAGATATTCGTGCTTTTGTCACTGCGCTGAATCTCTACCGTCTGGACAATGCCATGTATCCCTCAACAGAGCAGGGGTTGCGGGCGTTGGTGGACAAGCCGCAGGGTCAACCTCAACCTAGGCAGTGGAAGAATGGTGGCTATATCGAGTCATTGCCGTTGGATCCATGGGGACGCCCTTACCAGTATCTGAATCCTGGAATACACAGTGAGATAGACGTTTGGTCCTTAGGCGCCAATGGCCTGCCAGGAGGCGAGGGGATCAATGCAGAAATTGGGAACTGGCAACCCTGAGTGGTTTGGTTTAATGCAGAGACGGCCTGAGTTAGCAGCGGGGTTGACGATCATTGAGACGCTGATTGTGCTGGTCATCGCTTCTGTTCTCGCGACGCTGGTCATGATTCGATGGGCGCCACAAAGCCAAGATACAGCCATGACAAACATACTCAATGCGCTGGCGACACGCTATGCCCATGTGTGCGAACGGGCGCTTTTACAGGGACAGACGCAATTGTTCGTCGTCAACCAAGAAGGGGTGCAGCACATTAGGCCCAAGCGCCTGTCATTGCCTGACATTGAGTCCAATGACGCACTGAGTGACGTGGTGCAGTGGTCAGAAGGCTGGCGGGTCGATCTGGTTGTTGATGGCTTCCCAGTGTCCCTCCCCGCGCGCACCGCGCCAGGGATCGCAGTGCCCCAGTTAAGGTGTGATGCGTTAGGCCAGCGTTCACCTTTCCGATTAACGCTTGGCACTGGCGGGCATCAGGCGCAGCTTACGATGCCCATTTTTGGGCCTTGGCACATCACAACCACTCAGCGAGCCAACTGATGTTCACTCGGTCGACCAGAGTGGGTGGCATGACGTTGATTGAGGTCCTAGTGGCCCTTGTGATTGTTGCGGTGGCCATTCTCGCTTTGGCCCGATCTGGCGCACAGTCACTTAACACCCAGTTCCGGCTAGAGTCTCAAACGTTCGGGCTGATGGTGGCGGAGAATGTGCTGGCTGAGATTAAACTCCAAGCGCCAGCGAGACCAGGTCGGCGCGATGGCCAAATGCGCATGGCAGATCAAGATTGGCTTTATCAAGTCGTTATTCAACCGACAGCTGATGAGTCTATGCTGAGAGTGGACGTGGGTGTCTTTCATGCCAACGACCCAGACATTGCTGTGTTCTTCCACACAGGCTTTGTTTCCTCATGAGTCCAATGAGACACCCGAAGCGCTTGACCGGCTATACCCTGATTGAGATCTTGATTGCCGTGAGTATCTTCTCGGCCTTGAGTTTGGCCGCCTATACCGCGGTGGACAGTTTGGCGCGGGCGAGCGTGGCGACAGAGGCGCATGCAGAGAAACTGGCCCGCATCCAATATTTTTTGAATCGTTTTTCTTCCGATGCGCAAGCATTGGTCAGTCGGCCTCAATTTAATGACGACCCGTCAAGGCAAAAGCCAGCATTGGTGGGTGATGCCGCTGGGTTTCGGGCTTTACGCTCTGGGTGGGACAATCCACTCAATCAGCCAAGATCAAATCTGCAGCGTTTTGAGTGGATCCACTCAGGCACTACCTTGCAACGTCGTCACTGGCCAACACTTTATCAAGTGGGCAGTGAGCCACTATTTGATGACGTCTTAGAAGGCGTGGATGGCCTATCGTTGCGTTACCTAGATGCCAGTGGTCGTTGGCGTGATCGCTGGGGAGATGAGCCTGGTCAGCGGTTGCCACGTGCGATTGAGGCGCAGATTCGTCATGCAGACTTTGGTCTGTTGAGACGTGTGTGGGTGATTGAGTGAGCCTGTCTGTGTCCAAATCAAGCCGCATTACTGGCCCAAGCCGAGAGCGAGGGGCTGCCTTGATGATCGCTTTGGTCTTGGTTAGTTTGGCCAGTGTTCTGGGGTTGAGTTTAATTGAGCACGCACAGAACACGATCGGACGTTCTCAGGCCATGGTCAATCGAGCCAAAGCCGATCAGTTGAGTCAGGGCATGGCGATTCTCTCCAAACGCACGCTGGAAGATATCTTGGCGTTGGATGAAAGACAGAAAATGGCCATCAATATCTATGAGTGGACACCGCCTTATCAGATTGAGGGAGGATGGATACAGGGCCGACTCATTGAGGTCAGTCACCGCTTCAATCTTAATGCCCTGTTTCATCCTGAGGCGTCTACCCGTGCCCATGCCCGAACTGTCTTCCAAAACTTATTGCAGTCACTCAATATCGATCTTCGACGATCAGAGATCTGGTTTGATTGGTTGGCCGGTGATGGCGGGGTATCCCAATCCGAAGCGCAGCAAAGATTTCCTTTGATACACGTCAGTGAACTCAGAGAGTGGCCGGGCATGGATACCAACACCTATCTGGCCCTGATGCCGTGGGTTAGCGTGTTGCCAACCCCTGAATTGAAAATCAACATTAACCAAACCACGCCAACCATTCTGGCATCTGCCGTTTATGGTCTCGATACCGTGCAGGCTGAGCGTTTGCTGATGGGCAGACCGTTTATGCGACTGGCAGATGTTTGGGCGCATCCAGTGATGCAAAACATTGAAATGAGCTCAGAAGAGCGCGCAACGTGGACGTTGAAGCCATTGCATTATCTCGGTCAATCACGCGTCACACTGGGAGATGAAGAGGGCCCAGTGGTCTATGACACCTTCAGGCTGATTTCACCCATGGGCTCGGGTTATGATTTTAGGTACGTCAGTCAAGGAACGCCTTAAGCTTTTGAATACTGCAACCTCACATAAGAAAGCCTCTGCCCAAGGCCCTGAGTATCCTTGCTTGGTGGTGTGGTGGGGCAACAGTTGCGTGGGGCTTGGGCCACTGGATTGGCTGGCATTGGATCGATCAGATAAGCCTCTGGCCGAGGGCAGTGTCGAAGACTCCCAAGCGCTCCCCAGGGCGGAGCGCGTGATTGCATTGATCGATAGCCATCATGTGACGCCGTTGGTGCTGGATTTGCCTAAGTTGTCTGCTAAGCGACAGTCGCAGGCATTGCAGTGGGCTGCCGAGGAATTCGTGGCGGGGCCGATTGAAGATGAGCATGTGGTCGCCGGTAAACGCAACGCAGCTGGTCAGTTACAAGCCCTGACCATCCAAAATGTCTTAATGGAACAAGCCCAAGAAACCCTCCAGCGTGCACGCGTGGATGTGTTGCTACCCGATGCGCTGTGCTTACCCTACCAGCCAGGGAATGTCAGCATTGCCCTTTGGAAAGGTCGCCTGTTGATTCGTTGGGGAGAGTGGTCTTTCGGGGCCTTTGAGCCCCATGTCGGGTTGATGATGTTGGAAGACCTTACCGACCAAGCATGGCTCTGGTGGGGAGATGCACCGCCGCCTGAAGCACTTGAAGCGCGGGTTGCTCGCCAAGCGTCAGATCAGTCGGTGATGGCTGTGTTGGCTCAAGAAGCCAAAACAGCCCCCATTAATTTGCTATCGGGTCCTTATCAGGGAGCCACCTCGCACGTTCTGCGCAGTCAGTGGGCATGGGTGGGCGGCTTGCTGGCTGTCATTGGCCTGGTGGCGTTGGTTTCTTTGGCGGTGGAGCGACAACTCTTGGCTCATGAAGCCAAGACATTGCGAGGCGAAGTGGCCAGCACATTCCAAACGCTGTTTCCCAATCAGCCTGCCATTGGTCGAGAGCGTGAATTGGTGATGAGAGAGTTGGCAAGGCTTCAGTATGGGCGATCTGCGGGCTTGCTTGAATTGTTGTCGCGCGTGATGCCTCTTCTTGCCGGGCAGTCAGATTTATCCATGGAGGCGTTGACGTTTCAGGCAGGCGCACTCTCACTGACCGTCCGAGCCCCCAATGTCGCTTCTTTGGACGCATTCGGTGCTCAAATTAGAAATTCAGGCTTAAGCGCCTCGGTTGAGTCAGCGACCTTATCTGAAGATGGGGCCAGTGGCCAAGTCATTATCCAAAGAGGTGACCGATGAAGGCGTTTTGGCAGCAGTTAGATGAGGCTCAGCAAAAGTGGCTGATGGTGCTCGGCGTCTTTGTTTTGTTGGTGGTGGCGTACGTGGGTGTCTGGGAACCATTGAGCCAGTCTCGGGATGCCAAACGCGAAGAAGTGGCCTACCATCAAGCCACCCTCAATAGGTT
>JALQZL010000065.1 GCA_023258355.1 Wenzhouxiangellaceae bacterium
GTGAGCGTGTTGCCCAAGGTGGCGGTATTGGTTATGCCATCATCGTGGTCGCTGTCTTCGGTGTGCTGTTGGCACTGTACCGCTGGGCCATGTTGATCGGGATTGAGCGCAAGGTGGCGGAACAGCGTCAGACATCAACACCTTCTGCTGATAACCCATTGGGTCGAGTGATGATTGCGTACAACAACGCAAAAGGTGCTGATCTTGAGACATTGCAAATGCGTCTTGATGACGCTGTCCTCAAGGAGCTACCAAAGCTCGAGAGTGGCTTGAATGTTGTCAAAGTACTGGCAGCAGTCGCCCCCTTGATGGGTCTGTTGGGTACTGTGATCGGTATGATCGTGACCTTCCAGGCGATCACGCTGTTCGGTACCGGTGATCCGAAGCTGATGGCGGGCGGTATTTCTCAGGCGTTGGTGACAACGGTCCAAGGTTTGATTGCAGCGATTCCATTGCTGCTGTTACATGCCTTTGCATCGGGCGCATCACGCCGTGTGTCTCAAATTCTCGAAGAACAATCAGTGAGCTTGGTGGCTGAGTCTGCCGAAAAAGCCGCTTGATTGAAACGCAAACTATTGCGCTGAGAATAAAGGAGCCACCGTGCTAGAGATGCTAAATCCGTTCAACATGTTCGAGACCTTGGCGGCCTACCTGAATATGGGTGGGCCCGTCGTGGTCGCCTTGTTGGCGAGCACCTTCCTGATGTGGATGCTGATCAGTGAGCGGGTGTTGTACTTTAACTTTGCCATTGCTCAGCTGATTCAGGAGAAGCAAGGCCTTTGGACTGGGCGGTCAGATCACCGCAGTTGGGAGGCCCATGCTTACCGCGAGCGACTGGTCTCAGAGTTGCGTGTCGAGAATGAGCGTTTCATGGGCGCCATCCGCTCACTTATCGTGATCACCCCCTTGCTTGGTCTGTTGGGTACCGTCACCGGGATGATTGAAGTATTCCAAGTCATCACAGATACTGGATCTTCAAATGCTCGTTTGATGGCATCAGGTATTTCGCGTGCAACGATCCCCACAATGACCGGCTTGGCTGTGTCTTTGACTGGGGTATTTGCGATCAACTACTTGGATGGCAAGCATGAGCGTACAATCACCGCCCTCAACCAGAGTCTCGAAGCCGAAGGTGGCCTGGGCTATGGGTCCAAAGGGCGGTTGATGAGCTCTGAGCAAGAAGCTGCGGATGTCAACATCACGCCATTGCTTGATATTGTCTTCATTCTTTTGATCTTCTTTATCGTGACTGCCACCTTCCTCGATGAGGAGGGAATTGCCATTGCATCACCCGAGGATGATCCTCCTGAGGAATTGACGCGGCCACCACCCACATTGGTATTGGCAGTCCGGAACGACGGCTTTGTGATGGTTGATGGAGGCCGGATGATTGATCCGAGGTCTGTGAAGCCAGTGGTAGAAGCCTTCATGGCTCAGAATCCCCGTGGTGTGGTTCTACTTAACGCAGCCCCTGATGCGCGCGTAGAGACCACCGTGTTAGTACTAGATCAAACCCGCTTGGCTGGGGTGGATCCTGCGGTAACGATTCAAGGCCAGAATTAAACCCGACAGTGCGTCACGGTGGCGCGCTGTCCAGATGAGATACAGACAACATGATTAGACGCAAACGAACAGGTGAAGGTGAAGAAACGGACGTCAACGTGACGCCCTTGCTCGACATCGTTTTCATCATGCTGATCTTTTTTATCGTGACGGCAACTTTCATTAAGGAGCCTGGGGTCACGGTCACTAAGCCACCAGCAAATACGGCTGAGCAACAGCGTTTGGTGTCTATCCTGGTCGCCATTGATGCCGAGAACGGCGTTTGGGTGAACCGAGAGGAAGTGGGGCTAGAGGGTGTTCGTTTGGCTGTCGAGAGACTGCGTCGTGAAAACCCAAGAGGCGCGGCTGTGATTCAGGCAGACAATGACGCGCACTCTGAGTATTTGGTTAAAGTGCTTCAGCAGATCCGCGATGCGGGTGTGCAAGAAGACGTAGCGGTATCTACGGTTGAGTCATGATGACAGGTAATACACGAATCCTAACTGGCTTGCCTGGGGCTTTTGTGGTCACCATGCTGATCTTTTTGCTACTGGCCTCTGTGATCAGTCGCCAGCAAGATGTCGTCTTAACTGAAGACCGCTCAGTACAAATTAATGTCACGCGTCAACTCGATGATCGGTCTGATCAAGATCCGAACGACTTTGAGCGTCCTGTTTTAGATCAGCCACCACCTCCACCACCAATGGTGAGCGATCCGTCATTCCGTCCGTCCATGTCAGTCCAAATGGGTGTGCCGGATATGGGTGCAGACCTAAACATTGGATCAGGATTTAACCCTGATCGTGATGCGCAGCCTTTGGTGCGTATCCCGCCACAGTACCCGCAACGTTGCCAGCGCTCCGCCAGAGCCATGGAGTCAGTGGTCGTTGAGTTCAATGTGACGCCAGAGGGTAATGTGATCAACCCAACAGTTATCAATACAACCAATGCGTGTTTCAACCGCGCTGCCATGCGTGCCGTGACACGGTGGCGTTATCAGCCACGCGTTGTGGATGGCGTAGCACAACCACGCTTTGGTGTCAGAACCGCCATCGACTTTAGAATGGCAGAGGAATAAACAAGTGTTAGTTGATCATGACATGAACAATGGATGGCGAATGATGCAGATCAGAACCACTTTTCTTGTTTCTTTGTTAGCCCTAGCGCTCGGTTTTTCGACGCCCCTGTTTGCGCAAAACAATACGTTATCGCCTGCTGTGGCGGCTGACTTGTTGGAAGCCTATGAAGAGTTGGAGGCAGAAAACTATCAAGGTGCCTTGCAAAAGCTCAATGATTTGATCGCTCGCAGAGGCGAGAAGATGCGCCCGTTCGATCGTGCCTCTGTGTTGCAGATCCGTGGCTCCGCTTACGTCAATCTTGAAAACTATGATGCTGCCATCCGAGATTTCTCTGAAGTTTTGCAACTGAACGCACTGCCAGAAGAACAAAACACTCGGATGCGTTTCAATATGGCGCAGCTTTACTTCGTTACCGAACAGTATCAAGCTTCCGTCGACTTTTTTGAGGATTGGCTGGCTGTTGAAGAAAATCCATCTGACAGTGCCTATTTCATGCTTAGCGCAGCCTACTACAACTTAGAAGACTTTCAAGAGTCTTTGCGAGCGGTTGACCGTGCAATCGAGCTGAGCACCGAACCCACCAAGCGGCAATATGATCTCAAAAACATTGTGCTCTCTGAATTAAAGATGAGTGATGCTCGAATTGACCACATGAAATTGATGGTTGAATATTGGCCGGAACAACTGCCGTACTGGCGTCAACTCTCAGCGCTCTATCTTGACCAAGAGAAGCAGATGGAGTCGTTTGCTGTGCTTGAAACAGCTTACCTAGAGGGGCTTGAAATTAAAGAAGCCGATAAGATTATTCTGGCGCAGTTCTACTCGGCTTTTAATAACCCACATCGTGGTGCAGAGTTACTTGAGTATGAAATGGCTGAAGGCAACGTCGAGAAAGATGTCGACAATCTTGAGCTACTCTCTCAGTTATGGAGTCAGGCTCGGGAGCACAAAAAAGCCATTCCCGTTTTACGCGAAGCGGCGCGTCTCGCCGATACGGGCACACTGTCTTTCCGTCTTGGGCAATCCTTGTTGGCTGACGAGCAGAATGAAGCTGCCGAGGTCGCCTTGAAAAATGCCATCGACAAGGGTGATATGGACGAGGACATGATGGGGGAAGCCTGGTTGCTTCTGGGTAACGCCCGTTTTAATCAGGCCGCGCCTGGTGACAAAGAACAACGAGCAGTCGCCGCTGAGGCATTTGAGCGCGCTCGCCGCTATGAGAACACGCGAGATCAAGCCAGCAGCTGGCAAGAGTACATTACCGCGATTAACCAAACCGAGGAGCGCCAGCTTGCCTTGGAGCGTGAGCAGGCAGAGCGACTCGAGGAAGCGGCTAGAGAACGCTTACTCACAGCGTGTCGTGCACGTCAGTTGGCTGGCTCTACCCTTAGCGAAGAGTGCAAACAGATCTTGGCTGAAGCCCAAGCGGAGTTTGAACAAACGCTTACTCAAGAGTAAGTTCTCCTCCGCTCCTCGCCATGTCAAATCCGATGACCATAAGTCAGATCGAGTCTTGGCTCGTTGAAGGGGACCACGCGCAAGCCAAAGAGGGCTGTCTGGACCTGCTCGCTGAACATCCCAATGATCCTGACCTAGGCACCCTCCTTGCGGTGGCTGAAGAGTTAGGTGGTGAATTAGATGCGGCTTTAGAACGCCTCGAGCTTGTTGCGAATCATCACCCAGAGCATGTCCGCACGCTTTTCCATTTAGCGCGTTTAAAACATCAAAAGGGGGATGATGCTCGCGCAATGGACCTGATTGATCAGTGTATTGCGCTCTCTCCCAACCACGCGCCATCCCGAGCGCTACTGGCGAGGCTTGAGCACCGTGCAGGTAGAGTAGATCGGGCAATTGATGCGTTGAAAGTCGCTTTGAAAGCAGATGCAGAATATCTGCCTGCCTTATGCGATTTGGCTGTGTTACTGGTCGAGGTAGGTGAACTTGAGCAGGCCGATCAGTATGCTCGTCAAGCCGTCAAAATAGATCCCGATGAGGCGGGCGCGCAACTGGCTTTGGGTGTTGTCTTGGAGGCACAAGGCCACTTGAGTTTCGCAGAGCAGTGCTTGACGAATGCGACCGAGACCGATCCGAATGCCTATCAAGGGTTGATGGCGCTCGCTAGAATTTATCAGAAGCAACAACGGCATCAAGAGGCCTTGGCCACACTGGACCGTTTAAGCGAGTCACAGAAGGCCACATATTCAGCTCAGTTTGCCCGAGCCTTTAGTCTTGTGCGCTTAGGTCAGTTGGCGCCAGCGCGCGCTGTGTATGAGCAGATAATGACAGACCGCCCAGACGGCAAGACACTGTTGCAGCTGATGGATCTCTATATCCAACTCAATGACCACCAAGCCTTAGTTGACTTGTCCTCCACCGTGGATCGCAGTGAGTCTGGCGTTGATGAGGCTGCTCAGTTTTTGGATGCGCGGTTGGCTGAGTTTCAAGGCAATTTTGATGAGGCTTTGAAAATCCTCGAGGCCATCACCGACACGACACGCAAAGAGCTGCTAATTCGAGTTCGTTTGGTCATGGCGAGAATTGCTTTGAAAAAAGGTGAGCCCGATGTGGCTTTAGTCTCACTTAAAGCACTCGCAGAGCACGCACTTTTGGCCCACCCCGTGCGGTGGGAGATGGCGCAATTGGCCGAAGCAGCTGGCGATAGAGCTTTGGCGCTACGCATGGTGGATGCGGTCTTGGCGGATGAAAGTCTCGATAGTACTGTGCAGGGTCGGACGGCGACCATGCGGCTACATTTACTCGACCGGTTGGAGCGGTTTGAGGAGGCCAAGTCAATGATCGCCCAGAACCAAACCACAATGGGTTGGCTTCCTGTGCCTGGTCCATTGATGAGCTCAGCACTGCCGGTGATGGACGGGAACGTCTTTCCGAAGTTGTCTGAGGCAGGTAGCGCGCGGCCGATTATTTGGGTGGCAGGTTGGCCTTGGGCGGGTCGTGAGCTCGTATTAGCAGCATTGGCGCAACTGGATGGCGCACAGGTGCTTCCCCTCGCCGAGGGCCAGCATCGACATCAACACCTTGGGCTAATGCCCGGTGAGCCATACCATCTGGCGATCGACGCAGATCAAGCTCATCAGATGCGTCGGCGCTATTTGCGCGGTGCTTCTGAGGGAGCCAAAATACTGATCGAGCCTTATCCATGCAAGGCCGCTGATTTGATTCGTATGCGCCAAGTTTTCCCAGAGGCGATCGCCGTGCGTGTGATCTGCGACCCAAACTACCTGTCATTGCAATGGCATCTAGCGGGCTATGCGCAAGTGGATACCATGCTCGAGGCATGGCGTGCGGAGCAAGTAGCCTTAGATCACCTTGAGCAGTATGATGAGCTAAGCGTGATTCCTGTCGCCTTGTCTGACTTACTAGACCCTGAGGTGTGCGAGTCAGCCATCGAATCATGGATGGCATCAATTGGACAGTCGGCAAACCGTAAGATGGCGGCCCATGTTCAAGCACTTGTCCAGCGCCACGGTTACCGCTCAGCCGATCATTGGAAGCATTACGTCTAAGTGCGATTTGCGCTCGTCTGACCCCGAATAAGGTCGGATGCCTTTTCAGCAATCATGATGGTGGGTGCGTTTGTATTCCCGCCAACCAAGGTGGGCATGATCGAAGCATCCACGACACGAAGTCCTTCAATTCCATTCACTCGGAGCTCGCTGTCGACGACTGCCTGATCATCTGAACCCATGCGACAGGTGCCTACCGGATGGTAAACGGTTTCTGCTTTGGTTCGAATGAAGTCAATAAGGGCATTCCGCTCATTCAGATGATCGCCGGGCATGATCTCATGTGCCCGAAATGGCCTGAAAGCGGGTTGAGCAAGAATCTCTCGCGATAACCGCACACAGTCAAGCATCATTTCAAGATCACCCGCTGCACTCAGATAATTGGCATGAATCGCAATGGGTGCCCTAGGGTCTGCAGAGCGGATGGCCAGATGCCCACGGCTTTCGGGTCTCAATGAGCAGGCGTGCAAGGTGTAGCCGTCGCCGGGTAGTCTGTTTCTGCCGTGATCATCGAGTAACGCGGGCACGAAATGCATCTGGATGTCAGGCCGGTCCTCTCGGCCTCGACCACTGACTAAAAACCCACCGGCCTCCGCGATGTTAGAGGTGCCCTCGCCTTTGCGATGCAGAAAATAGTTCAAGCCTACCTTGAGCTCGTTAAGTTGGTCATAGGTAATTGGCTGAGAACAGCGGGTGAGTGTGCAAATGTCTAAGTGATCCTGAAGATTTTGACCAACAGAGGGTTGATCAAGAACCACATCGATACCCTGTTTTTTGAGCATTTCAGCTGGGCCAATACCCGATAGCATCAATAGATGCGGAGAGTTGATGGCGCCCGCGCTCAAAATAACCTCGCGCTCTGCGTGAGCTACCTTCATTCGCCCATGGTGCCTAAAACGAATCCCACTCGCTCTGTGACCCTCCAAGAGCACTTGATAAGTTAAGGCATGCGTGAGGACTTGAAGGTTGGGTCGATGCCTTACGGGTTTAAGATACCCCTGCGCAGTGGAGCAGCGCCGCCCATTGCGCTGGGTAACCTGGTAGAAACCAAAACCACGTTGTGCAGGCCCATTGAAATCTTTGTTACGCGCAAAACCAGCCTGCTCAGCGGCCTGAATAAAGACATCACTGAGTGGGTTGGTGTAGCTCAAATCTTCAACACTCAAAGGGCCACCTACCCCATGCAGATCGTCAGCACCTCGTGATTGGTCCTGGGAGCGTTTGAAGTAGGGGAGCACCTCTTGAAAGCTCCAGCCTGGATTGCCCAGTGCTGACCAATCATCATAGTCAGTACGGTGGCCTCTCGAAAAGCACATGGCATTAATTGAGCTGGAGCCTCCCAAGACTTTGCCTCTCGGCCAATATAAGCGACGATTATTGAGCGCGGGTTCTGGCTCAGTGTTGTAATTCCAATTGACGGACTTGAAGTTAATTAATTTAGATAAACCCGCCGGCATGTGAATAAAAGGGTTCCAGTCACGAGGTCCCGCCTCCAGGAGCAGCACACGGACATTGGGGTCTTCTGTTAGACGATGTGCTAAGACACAGCCCGCCGACCCAGCACCAACAATAATGTAATCGAAATGCTTACTCATCATTCAATGCTACCTGAAAAGCCTCGCAACTGGGGAATGTCACCGCGTGCAAGCGCCATGACCTTGAATTTTTCACCCATCTCTCCTGGCAGTGTCAGACGTTTGAGTTCTGACAGAGCACTCAGTCTGGCGTTTTCATCAGTCAGTGCCATGACATCATGATGAATGCCTTGAGCCAAGACAAACTCTGCCTGGGTGGTGTAGCCCATCACCTCTAACCCGATGTTATCAGCCGATCGACCAAGCGCAGAAAAGTCCACCCAAGCTGAAATGTCCGTCAGTCCAGGCCAGACAAAAGGATCAAAGTGTGCGCGATGACGATAGTGGCAAACCAAGGTCCCCTCAGAGCGCTCTGGATGGTAGTAAACATTTTCTGTATATCCGTAATCAATCAATAACACCACACCCTGTGTCAGATGTGCTGTGACAGAAGCCAACCAGGCTTCCAAATAAACGCAACACTCGCTCTCATAACCTGAGCTAACCGGCTCATTTAGACGTTCCAGCAATGTACTGACCTTGGCCTCGAGTG
>JALQZL010000066.1 GCA_023258355.1 Wenzhouxiangellaceae bacterium
GCTGGGTCTCTAAGATCATGCCAATCCCGCCAGCACCCACCAAGCCTAAGACCATTGAGGCACGAACGTTCAGCTCAAACGCATAGAGGGCATAGGAAACATAGGTTTGCAATGCTTGTGGAAGAGCCCCGAATTGAACCATCTGAATCCAGCTGCCCCCAACGGCGCGGACTGCCTCAGGCAATCCCATATCAATGGCTTCTAAAGACTCCGACCACAGCTTCGAAATCACCGCGATGGTGAAGACACTCAACGCCAAAGCCCCGGCCACAGGCCCAAAGCCCACAGCCGTGGCAAACAGCATGGCCCAAAAAAGATCGGGCAAGGTTCTTAAGATATTCATGAAGTTTCGATCAACAAACCACACCACTTTGCCCGTGGTCAGATTGCGCGCTGCCAACACCGCAATGGGGATCGAACAAATGCCACCAACGACCGTGCCAATGATGGCGATATTGATCGTCTCCATAAAGGGGTCAATCAAACGGGGCAGGAAGGCAAAGTCAGGTGGCCACGATTCTTGTAATAGGCGAGAGCCACTGGCGAGGTTACAAAAGAGCTCTGAAAATGAAAAGCCAATCCCAAGTCCTGACCAAAAGGTCATGAATACCAAAAAGCCACCAGCCCCCAGGATCAAGGGCCAATTTTTTGCTGGCTTTTTTGGGAGGGAAAGGCTCAAAGTTTGGCGTCCTCATCGAGGAGATCGTCCTCGGTAAAATCGCGACCATAGATGTCACGAAAATCTTTATCTGTGACTGTCTTGGCTGACCCGTCATACACCAACTCGCCGTGACGAAGCCCGATAATGCGCTGACCATACTCCCGCGCCAAGTCCAAGAAATGCAAATTCACCAAGGTAGTGATCCCCAGCTCTTGGTTGATTCTCACCAAGTCACGCATGATCTGATGGGTCGTTACAGGATCCAGTGACGCGACGGGCTCGTCGGCTAAGATAATGGCCGGCTCTTGGGCCAGTGCCCGAGCAATCCCCACCCGCTGCTGCTGACCACCCGAAAGCTGCGAGGCTTTGGTCCACGCTTTTTCTGTGATGCCCACCCGCTCGAGGGCACGCATGGCAATCTCACGGTCTTTGTCTGGCCACAGGTTTAATAAGGTACGCCAAGTCGCCACATGGGCCAACCGACCAATCAAGACATTCGACATCACACTCAAGCGTTTGACCAAGCGAAAATCTTGGAAAATCATCCCCACCGCCTTGCGCAGTTCGCGAAGCTCACGGCCCTCGGTTTGGGGGACGGCGACCCCGTCGACCCGAACCACACCAGAGGTCACTTTGTTTAGGCCATTGACTGCCCTTAATAAGGTGGACTTCCCAGCCCCCGAAGACCCCACGATCACCACAAACTCGCCTGGTTCAATGACCAGATTCAAATCTCGCATCCCCACGGTGCCGTTGGGGTAGACGACGCTGGTATTTTCGAAGGCGATTGAGCCTTTGGCTGTATTCATTAACGCTCTCTAGTCTCTCATCAATTCGTAGGCATCCCTGACCGGGTCATAAAGACCCTCGGTCATCGGGACAAACCCATCAATCTCATACAAAATCCACAATACTTTTTCATCATCGGGCAGGTCTTTTTGTTCTTCTGCCAAACTCAAAAAAGCGGCCTGAATGGCGGCCACCAAATCTCTCGGCAAGCCGGGTCTGACTTGCACACCATCATTGGGCAACATGTCGGTGTATTCAAAGACAATCACTCGCTCGCCAATATCAGGGTACTGTTGGCACACCATATTGCGTGCATCATCATAGCTCACCCCAATTTTGGCATCATCGGCATAGACCGCTAACACAGCCGCGTCATGCCCGCCAACAAACAGGCTGCTGACCTCGCGCTCGTGGTCAATGCCATTGTTTCTCAACTGCATGGCGGGGAATAAAAAGCCTGACGTGCTGCTGGGATCGACAAACGCCACAGTTTGATTTCGAATGGTCTCAATATTGCCAGGGCAACTGGCAAACCGGATCATTTTGGTTTCGCGACCGGTCTCTCGGGCATCACAAATGCGCTCTTCATATGCCACTGGACCATCACACAGGCTGGCATCATTGGTAAACCATTGCGCCCGATAACCCACCGCACCCTTTCTAGAAGAGATCAAAATGGGTTCGATGTCATAGCGCTTGGCACCCAACATGGCGGCAAAGGGAGGCAGCATGCCAATGTCGGCACGCCCCGCACCCAGGGCCTCAACAAGGCCTGTGTAGTCTTGGGGAACGAAAGAACGAACGGGCATGCCCAGCTCTTTTTCTAGGTGATTGGCCAATGGTTCTAGGTTGTCCACCAGTGCCTCAGCCTCTAATGCAGGCACCAAACCTAACACCAATTCGTTAGGCCAACCTCTCTCATCAGTCAGTTCTTTTTCACAACACGAAGTGAGTAAAAAAACAACGCTCAGTAGTCCGATGTATTTCACGATGAACTCAATCGGTAGAAGATAAGCAAATTGTAACGGATTGAGGCCAAAATAAGGGCGAAACTTTTTTGCACTTATCCCTTTTATTCTGCCTTAACCTTGATTTAAGATAAGGGCACAGCCATTCATGAAGGTTGTGTAATCTTACTTTTGTTAACACAAGGAAACGATATCGTGGCAGCTGATAATGATGATCCAAAGAAAAAGAAAGTAGCGAAGAAGAAAGCTACTAAGAAAAAAGTAGCGAAGAAGAAGGTCGCTAAAAAGAAAGTCGCTAAGAAAGTTGCGAAGAAAGTGAGCAAGAAAAAAGCAACCAAAAAGAAAGTAGCCAAGAAAAAAGTGGCGAAAAAGAAGGTCGCTAAAAAGAAAGTCGCCAAGAAAAAAGCGACTAAGAAAAAAGCCGCTAAAAAGAAAGTAGCGAAGAAAAAAGTAGCCAAGAAAAAGGCAACCAAAAAGAAAGCCACTAAGAAAAAAGCGACCAAGAAAAAAGCCGCTAAAAAGAAAGTAGCGAAGAAAAAAGTCGCTAAGAAAAAAACCACTAAAAAGAAAGCCAAAAAGAAGGCCGCTAAAAAAAGCTAATTCTTTTGGCTAAACAGCATGCCTTGGGTATGCGTTTTAGTGAGTACGATTAAAGCCGGCCAAGCGCCGGCTTTTTTTATCGATCAAGTCTTTCGATACGCTCACCAAGCCATACGGGCTCGTATGGTAAAGTGGCCTTCCATTTCGATGATGCCTTGAGAGCTTGGCCATGCCACATTACACAGCACCCTTAGACGATTTTTTATTTCTCTTCAATGAATTTCTGGACCTCAAATCCGCAGCGGACGTGCCCGGCATGGAAGAGATGAGCCCAGACATCATTGAAGCGGTCTTAACCGAGGCCGCCAAATTTGCACAAGAGGTATTGCAGCCACTCAATGTGGTTGGCGACACCATCGGCTGTCGCCATGATCACGACACAGGCACGGTCACCTTACCCGACGGGTTTAAGGCCGCTTATGAGGCCTACAACGACAATGGCTGGTCAAGCCTCGTGGCAGATCCCGACTATGGTGGTCAGGGGCTCCCTGGTTGCTTGGGTTTGGCGGTCTCTGAAATGAACAATGCGGCCAATGCATCCTTCGCCGCCTACCCAGGCCTCACCTTAGGCGCTTATGAAGTGATTCATCACCACGGCAGCGAAGAACAAAAAGCCCGCTACCTCCCGCACATGATCAGTGGTCAATGGAGTGGGACCATGAACCTCACCGAACCTCACTGTGGGACGGACTTGGGCCTGATTAAGACACGTGCTGAAAAAATAGAAACGGGCGACGAGGCTGGGAAGTACCGCATCACGGGCACGAAGATTTGGATCTCTGCTGGCGAGCATGACTTGTCTGACAACATTGTCCATTTAGTCTTGGCCCGAACCGCAGGCGCGCCCGAGGGCACTCGGGGCATCAGCTTATTTATCGTGCCCAAGTACACCATTCAAGCCGACGGGTCACTGGGTGAGGCCAATGGGGTCCGTTGTGGGAGCATTGAGAAGAAAATGGGCATCAAGTCATCGGCCACCTGCGAAATGCAATACACCGATGCCATCGGTGAGTTGATTGGTGAGGAAAACCGAGGCTTGAGCTATATGTTCACGATGATGAATGCCGCCCGCTTGGTGACTGGGATACAAGGCATGGCCATGGGCGATGCCGCACATCAAGCCGCCAAAGCATTTGCGCAGGAACGCCGCCAAGGCCGTGCGCTCACGGGGCCACGTGACCCAGATAAACCTGCTGACCCAATCACCGTCCATCCTGATGTCAGACGCATGCTGCTCACTAGCCGTGCTTTTATCGAAGGGGCACGCGCCTTAGCGCTTTACACAGGCTTACAGTTGGATATCGAACTGGGCCATCCCGATGAAGCCACACGGACCGAAGCCGGTTACTGGGTGGCGATGATGACGCCAATCATCAAAGCCTACTTTACCGACATGGGTTTTGAAGTCGCCAATTTGGGCATGCAAGTCCATGGGGGTGCGGGGTATGTCACCGACACCGGTGTCGAGCAGTTCGTTCGAGATGTCCGGATCACTCAAATCTATGAAGGCACCAACGGGGTTCAAGCACTGGACTTGGTGGGTCGCAAACTCACCGCCAACAACGGCGAGAACCTCAAGGCCTTTTTCACGCCGGTGTTTGCCTTTATCGCCGAGCATGGTGACGATCCCGCCATGACAGAATTCATTGAACCGCTCAAAGCGGCGACGGATGCGTTACAGGCCACCACGCAAGCCGTGTTCACCCGCATGAGCCAAGACCCCATGGAAGCCGGGGCCGCTTCAACCGATTACCTGCGCTTTTTTGCGCTCACGGCGATGGCGTTTATGTGGGCCAAGATGGCAAAAGTCGCTCAGGACAAGCTCGCCACTGGCTCTGCATCAAGTGGGTTTTATCAAGCCAAGATAGATACCGGTCGATTTTTTATGACCCGAATGTTGCCAGAGCACCTGGCCCTCGCGGCCAAGATCAAAGCGGGTGCAAGTCCGATCATGAACACCCAAGATGCCTACCTCTAGGTAAGCATCTTGGTTGAGCGCTAGTCCGCTGCGATCGCTTCGAGCTCAATGAGGACTTCGACGGTGTCGCCGACCAACTCGCCCTCGACCCCGTAGGTCATGCCCCACTCGCTTCGGTTCAACTCACCTCGAACGGAAATGCCCAAGGTGGGTTTGCCATGGCCAAAAGGATAATCTTTTAAGGCATTCACCGTCGCCCGCCAAGCCACGGTGTGGGTTTGGCCCAAGATCGTGAGCTCACCGGTCAAGGTTTGGGTCTGTCCATCCCAGTCGGTGGCGACAAAGCGCAGGGTGTCATGGTCTCGAACATCCAAAAAGTCACTCCCTTTTAAATGACGGTCACGCCGACCATGGTTAGTGAACACGCTATCGGCCTGCACCACCACCTCGCCTTCGCTCAAGGTATCTGTTTGAGGGTCATAGACAAACGAACCGCTGCCCGCTAAGAACTGACCCAATTGTTGCGCATAACCAATGTGGTCAACCAAAAACCCGACGGAGAAGTGATCTTCGTCGATTTCAAACCTCTGAGGCGCCGCCCAAGCCTGTGCCCCCAAAAACACACTAACCCCCACCACCATCCTTATCAACTGCTTGTTCATCGTCTACCTCACTTGTTGATGTGCTCGCCACAGATAGAGCGTATCAACGGCGAATGAATAAATTAAAAACGCCAAACCAGTCGCCACCAACCACGCACTTTGCTGATCACTCAACCAAGGTGGCATAACCAGCAGCAACACCGAGACTTGCACCACACAAATCACCTTGCGGCGATAAGACAACGGCAACTGCCCGCGCAACCATGGCCAGACCTGTTGGGCTGCCACGAACCCATAGCGCATCAAACCCATGGCCAACACCCACACGCCGAGTCGGTCAATCAACCAAAGGGCCACGGACAACACCAAAATCAAGGCCGCGTCGGTTTCCATGTCAAAGCGCGCACCAACCGCACTCATCTGCTCAAACCGCCGTGCCCACCAACCATCCACCCCATCAAGCAACAAGGCCGCCAAAGCAATCAGCGCCAACAAAAAGCCGTGAGTATCAAAGACGGTGGGCACCCACAATAACCCGCCCAACCACAGGGTGATCATCGCGCGCACCGAGGTCAAACGGCTCGCCCCGCCCCACACCGACACCGACCGATGAAGAGAAGCCATCAACACCACCCACCCCAGCAAAGCCGAGCCCACGCTCACCATCGCTTGTGGTGGAGTCAGTCCTAACACGCCCGTTAGCGTCCAGGCGCCCAGACCGATCAGCAAGGTCCACGCCAACCATTCCCCACCCGAGGGTTTTGTTGCATGAGCAATGGCGAAGACAGGCATGGGCGACGGGCTCTTGATCAAAATCTGTCACAATGATCGCATATGGTTATCAAAGCCACAGCATTTTGGTCTGAGCACGGTCAGGGACGGCTCGAGCAGACCACGCTCACACCACCCAAAGCCGATGAGGCGTTGGTTCGGACAGCGTTCACCGGCCTGTCGAGAGGCACTGAGCTGTTGGTGTTTCAAGGCCGTGTGCCGGCCAGCGAGTACCAACGCATGCGCGCGCCCCATCAAGCAGGTGCGTTTGATGGCGCCATCAAGTATGGCTATTGCAATGTCGGCCGAGTCGAACAGGGGCCAAAAGATTGGTTGGGGCGCGCCGTGTTTTGTTTGTATCCCCACCAAGACCGCTACGTGGTCCCTGTGGAAGCGCTTCGTCCGCTACCAGATACCCTGCCACTGGGGCGTGCGGTTTTGGCCGCCAATATGGAAACCGCCGTCAACGGCTTGGCCGATGCCGGTCTAGATCAAGGCAACGACTCACCCAGCCAAACCGTGACCGTGATCGGTGCAGGGGTGGTGGGTTGTCTGGTCGCCTACCTTGCCCACCAACACGGTCACCATGTTGAAGTGGTGGATATTGATCCCGCCAAACAAGCCGTTGTTGAACATCTGGATCTTCGGTTTGTTGCGCCAGCCGAGGCCTTAGATGAGCGTCAAGTCATCATCCACACCAGCGCCAGTGAGGCTGGTCTTATTCAAGCACTGAATCTGGCGGCCTTAGAAGCGCTGATCGTTGAGATGAGTTGGTTTGGCACAACCCGGCCGGCCTTGCCATTGGGTGAGGCGTTTCATGCCAAACGTTTGACGATTCGTTCTTCACAGGTGGGACACATTGCCCCCAATCGGGCGAAGACTTGGGATTATGCTCAGCGCTTTGAGGTGGCCTTGGCCGCCCTGAATGACCCGCTGCTTGACCGATTGATTTCACACGAATCGCCTTTTGCCGACTTGCCTCAGGTGATGGCTGGCCTGGCTGATTGCCCTGGGGTGTTATGCCATCGCATCCGTTACTGAGACAGTCGACGGTTCGTGTCCTGTTTTAAATGAATGACACAAGGAGAAACCTGAATGTATGCATTGAGTGTTCGCGATCATATGATGATTGCTCACAGTTTTCATTCTGAAGTGTTTGGGCCGGCGCAAAGTTTGCATGGGGCTACCTATGTGGTGGATGCGATCTTTCGTCGCCCTGATTTAGATGAGCATCAATTGGTGATTGACATTGGTTTGGCCAGTGAGGCCTTGAAAGCCATCTTGGCCGAATTCAATTACAAAAACCTCGATGAGATCGAGGCCTTTAAAGGCTTCAACACCACCACGGAGTTTATGGCCAAGGTCGTCTTTGATCGACTCAAGGCCGCCATTGAAGCTGGTGAGCTTGGTGAGGGTGCACGCGGGATTACAGAGATCGAAGTAAGCCTAGAAGAATCTCATTTGGCCCGCGCCAGCTATACCGGACCCCTTTGACCGCACCTCCCATCACCTTCATCGTGCCGGGTGACCCGAACCAGCGGACGGGCGGTTATCTTTATGATGCGCGCATGGTCGAGGCACTGAAACGGGCCGGCCACGCGGTCCGAGTGGTGGGCTTGGCTGGCCGCTTTCCTGTCCCAGACGATGAGGCGGAGTGCGCCATGCAAAATGCCCTTGCCCACAGCCCGAGTGACGGGTGTGTCATCTTCGATGGCTTGGCCATGGGTGGCTTGGGTGATGCGCTGTCAGCCCAACGCG
>JALQZL010000067.1 GCA_023258355.1 Wenzhouxiangellaceae bacterium
CTGGACCCGCTGTCGCTTAAACAACGCCTCTAAGACATCCTCGAATAAGTCACTGGGTACTGGCCGCCCGGCATCTTTCCGGATATGCACACGCTCTGGCTGTGCCGAGAAATTCAGGCCTTGCTGATCCAGTAATTGATTGATGCGCTCTTGAACCCCCTGAAGCTCATCTTCTAGGAGTCCGGGCTGGACGTTGCCCAGAATGTGACGTGCGGTCAAGAGTGCTTGAAGCTCTTCTGGGCTGATCCACAGGCCCGGCAACTCAAAATGCCCAGCCAATTGCCGGTCATAGTAAAAGCCACGGCCTTCGGGGTCTTGCTCCAGTGGTGCGCCCAATCTGTCACGCAACTCACCAATCAACCGATAAAGCGTGGCCTGAGAGCAGCCCAATTCATCCATCAGTGTCTGCCTAGAGACTGGCGTTCGACGCTGTCTCAGGAGGTCGTGCAGATGATACAAGCGCTCGCGTCTAGACACGGCAATTAGTTATCAGAGCAATCATCACAACAACCATAGATTTCCAAGACCTGATGTGATGGGGTAAATCCCTCGCTTTGGGCAGCCTTGGATAGCCGGTCATTCAATTTCTGATCCTCCAACTCTACGACCTGATGGCAACGATTGCAGATTAAGAATTGCCCCTCGTGAGGATGTTCGGGATGCACGCAACTCACGAAGGCGTTCAAGGTTTCAATGCGATGAATAAAATGATGTGCCAACAAGAACTCAAGCGCCCGATAAATTGTGGGTGGTGCGGCTTTTGGTCGCTCAAGTTTCAACTGATCCAGCAAATCATAAGCCTTGACGGGCTTATCGGCCGTCAATATCAGCTCCAAGACCCGACGCCTGATCGGCGTCAGCCGAAGCCCCTCATCTTGACAATGGGCCTCCACATTTCTCATCGTCGCACGCGCACTCATGATTTCATTCTAGCAAGATTTTGATCAGGTTCAGGCCTGTTGTTCGGACGCATCTAACTGGCGTTGTTGCATAAATTCAATGGCTCGCTCTATGCGTTGGATTGCACGGGTCTTGCCCAACAAATAGAGTGTCTGATTGATCGCTGGCGATTGCCCGTGCCCCACCAAAGCCACTCTCAAGGGCATGCCAATTTTTCCAAATGTAATATCCAAGTCATCGGCGGTTTTTTGTACTGCCTCTTGCAGTCGATCCGGTGACCAATCAGTCATTGATGATAATTCGCTCAGCAGCGTCTCCATGGGTTCGATGGCCACTGGACGCAAATGCTTTTTGGCCGCTTGGGCATCGTAATCCTTGAAGTCTTCGAAGAAAGGCGCGCTTTGTTTTGCTAGCTCATCGAGCCGATCAATACGCTCAGCCTGTACCCGCAATAATGCAGACAGGTCTGGCCCATCATCTAAACCAAGCCCCAACCGTGACAAGTGCCATGTCAACTCTTCAATCACCTCTGTTGACCCTTCTTGTCTTAGGTAGTGGTGGTTCAACCACGTGAGCTTTTCGGTATCGAACCGAGAGGCCTTACGGTTGATCCCATCTAGCGTGAACAGGGAGACCAATTCATCGACGGAGAAAAACTCCTGGTCACCATGTGACCAGCCAAGTCTGGCCAAGTAGTTCAACATGGCCGAGGGCACATACCCCTGCTCTCGCCAGCCCGTCACACCCATTGCGCCATGTCGCTTTGAATAACGCTGACCATCTGGGCCTAGAATCATGGGGACATGAGCAAACTCTGGCACTTGGGCACCCAACGCCTTGTACAGATTGATCTGTCTGGGCGTGTTGTTGATATGATCATCACCACGAAGCACCAGATTGATCTTCATATCCAAATCATCAATGACCACAGCGAAGTTATAAGTGGGTGTGCCATCGGCACGCATAATCACAAGGTCATCTAGTTCAGAATTCTCGACCGAGATCTCACCATAGACATGGTCATAAAACGTCACCATGCCATCATCTGGATTTTTGAAACGGATCACCGGCTCAATGTCGTTCGGCGAAATCTCCAAGTCTCGACACTTTCCGTCATAGCGTGGCTTATGGCCCCCTTGCATCGCCTGCTCCCGAAGCGACTCCAGCCGTGCTTTGGAGCAGTAGCATTGGTATGCCAACCCCTGGTCCAGCAGCTCTGCCACGACCTCTTGATAGCGAGCCATACGCTCACTTTGAAAATACGGGCCTTCGTCATAATCGAGGCCGAGCCAATGCATGCCATCTAAAATGGCATCAACAGAGGCCTGCGTGGACCGCTCGGTATCGGTGTCCTCAATGCGCAGAATAAATTGGCCTTGGGTGTGGCGAGCCGCCAACCAGGCAAACAGCGCCGTTCGGGCACCACCAATGTGGAGAAAGCCAGTCGGTGATGGGGCAAATCGAGTACGAAAAGGTTGCTGGTCACGGGTCATGGATGGGCTCAATCAGCGGAATTAAGTGAGAACCTCTTATGTTACCAGAGCGCGGTTTTAGAACAAACCTGCACGATTGCGGTATAAGTGTGCCATGGGTTTGAAAAAGCGCATAGAGCAGCTTGTCCAAACACTAAGCGATGCCACTCCCCTGGCTCGCCTGGGTGTGGCCACCTTTGCGCTTTTGATGGCGAGTTCTGGTCATGACCGTCTCAATGCGCTAGAGCAAATTGAGGCACGTGGTCGCATTGTCATGCTGACGGTGAATGGGGCCACCACTTATTATTTGGGTGCCGAGGGTGAGACTGGTTTTGAATATGAACTAGGCCAGGCTTTTGCATCGTTTTTGGGCGTTCCATTGGAGGTCATCACACTGGATAATCCCAACGACCTTGAGGAGGCTATTTTGAACGGTCAGGGGGATTTTGTGGCGGCAGGCCTACCCTCGCCACCGAAGCATCCCCAATTGGCATCAGGGCCTGTCTACGAGACCGTCTCACCGACTGTGGTTTATCGGCAGGGCAGCCCCAAGCCCGATGATCTCTCGCAGATCAGCACTGGGCGTCTGGTGATCTTGGATGGCAAGGGATATGACGGCTTACTCAACCAAACCCCGCAGGCGCCAGCGCTGGATTGGGAGGTCAAGACTCAAGCCATTATTGAAGACCTATTCGATGCCCTAAGCCGTGAAGAGTTGGACTACACCATTGCTGATTCCAATGTGGTCAGGCTCAACCGTCGCTTCTTTCCAGCCATTGGCATTGCCTTTGAACTCGAACCCAGCTTAAACCTTGCTTGGGTGATACGCAGAGAAAATGATTCAGGCCTCGCAGATGCGTTAACGGCCTTTTTTGAACAAGCGCAAGCGTCAGATGTGTTGAGCAACATTAAAAACCATCACTTTGAACCCAACACCGATTACGAGCCGGTGGGGACCTTTACTTTTATGAATCAAGTCGAGGCCCGGTTGGGTGAGCTACAACCCCTTTTTGAAAAGGCTGCCAATGAAGTGGACCTTGACTGGGAGTTACTCGCGGCGGTGGGTTATCAAGAGTCTCATTGGAACCCCCGAGCTGTCTCGCCGACAGGGGTTCGAGGCATTATGATGCTGACACAAAGAACGGCGGGTCAGCTGGGTGTCACCGATCGCCTAGACCCGGCGCAAAGCATTTGGGGTGGCGCACGCTACCTTCGCTCTATGCTCGATCGATTACCGCAGAGGATTCCGATGCCAGACCGGCTTTGGTTGGCATTGGCTGCCTACAACATTGGTTTAGGGCATTTGGAGGACGCTCGGGTGATTACCCAGCGCCACGGCAAAGATCCCGATCGATGGGTTGATGTTCGAGAGCACCTGCCGCTATTGACCCAAGAGAAGTGGTACAGCCAAACTCGGTTTGGCTATGCACGGGGGTACGAGGCGGTGAATTATGTCTCTAATGTGCGCACATTTTATGAAATTCTTTTATGGATGGCCCAGCGAGACCATCCGCTACTTACTCAGAATGAACAGACGACTCCAACCAAAGACATTGACCTGATTGAGCCTTGATTTTTTCTAATCTGCTTTGGTGAGCCTCTAATTCAGAATCGGTGGCCCTCATCGACACCAAGGCTGCAAGATCCAACTGCTCGTCAACTGAACCATCGACCTCACGGTCTGTGGTGGCACGCATGTTCAGACCGAGATCGACTTGACCGCCTGTCATCAATAAGTAGACATCTGCCAAGAGCTGAGCATCTAACAAGGCACCGTGCAATTGACGATTCGAATTATCGACTTCGTAACGTTTACACAAAGCATCCAAACTGACCCGCTGTCCTGGATGCAGTTGTCGGGCTAGGACCACGGTGTCCAGCACAGTGGCCACATCGTTAATCTTCACGGGCACACTGCGTTGCAAACGCTCAAGTTCAGCATCCAAAAAACCAACGTCAAATGGCGCATTGTGGATGATCAGCTCGGCACCCTCGATAAAGGTGAGAAACTCATCGACAATATCGACAAAGCGAGGTTTGTCCTCTAAAAAGGCATCGGTAATCCCATGGACCTCCAGTGCCCCACCTTCAACCAAGCGATCCGGATTTAGATAACAATGAAAATGCCGATCAGTAATCCTCCGATCGTAAATTTCAATACAGCCAATCTCAACGATTCGATGCCCTTGCTCATGCTCTAGACCCGTGGTCTCGGTATCCAGTACGATTTGCCTCATCATCAATCAAATGCTCCCAAACTATCCGGTGCCACCGCCTCAGCTGCGGCTCTGGCAAGATCATCAACACGCTCATTTTCAGGGTGTCCACTATGGCCTTTCACCCAACCCCACTCGATGGCATGACGCACAGCTGCCTCGTCTAGCCGTTGCCAAAGATCTGCGTTTTTAACCGGCTTTTTGTTTGCTGTCCGCCATCCGTTAACACGCCATTTCGGCAACCACTGCGTGATGCCATCTCTGACATATTTCGAATCTGTGACCAAGTGAACTTCGCAAGGCTTATTTAAAGCTTCCAGTGCCATGATCGCGGCCATCAACTCCATTCTGTTGTTGGTGGTTTGGCTCTCACCCCCACTCAATTCCCGCTGGTGCCCATTCCAACGCATCAAAACACCCCATCCGCCTGGGCCCGGGTTACCCAAGCACGCCCCATCAGTCCAAATGCTGACCCTGCCCTGACTGGTCATGCTGCCTCACAGTGCGCCACCACACCTGGTGTGCGCCTAAAACGAGGGCCTGAGGATGATCGGGTCTGGATGCGGGCCACCTCTGAGACTTTACGACCAACCACGACTAGCAAAGGACTGAAACGGTGGCGCCGTCGCGACCAAACGGCCAAGCGAGGCGCCTGAATCTGGAGTGCAGCGTTTTGATGGGACCAAATCAGATGAGGCCAACTGGGCAAGTCAAAGGCATGCTTTCCCGCAAGGCGCCAAATTTTGGGGTGCCAAGGGTTGGCTGAAACGCTGATCCACCAACCGCCCGGTTTCAAAATACGCACACACTCAGCCATGGTGATCGATGACTTTTGACGCTGCCAGGCATGGCGAATCAAGACCAAAGGCACACTCGAGTCATCCAGAGGCAAGCCATCCCCCCGGCCCACAAGAGGCCAGCAGATCTGCTGATCATCAAACAACAATCGGTGCTTTGGTGGCATGGGACTGAGCTGTGGGGAAGGACTAGTGACGGGTGCCATTTCCAGACACCACGGCACATCACCCAACGCTCGGCTGACCCATGGGTGGTCAGCCAACAGTTCAGTTTCAACGGTCTGTAGATCAGAAAAATCGACAAGCATAGTGGTCAGGTTAAAATGAAAGCCAAGCGCTGGAAAGCCTCAGCATCAGCATACCAGAAGGAGCACGGATGACGATACGTATCGAGCCGATACCCGCCCTTGAATCGAACTATATTTGGATGATTCATGATGACCATGCTGCCGTGCTCGTCGACCCTGGCTGTGCTGAGGTTGCGCTGAGCGCACTCAAAGCGCATGGCATATCACTCACAGGCATTTTGGTCACACACCACCACGCAGATCATATCGCAGGCATCCCTCGTCTCCTCGAGGAGTATCCAGTGCCAGTCTGGGGCCCAGCAGATGAGCGTATTGCCACCCTCACACACCCACTTCAAGAAGGTGACACGGTTGATCTTGATTCACCAAAGCTCACTTTAGAGGTGATGGCCACACCGGGTCACACGAGCTCACACATCACGTTTTTCAATGACACCATGATTTTTTGCGGTGATACCTTGTTTTCTATCGGCTGTGGCCGCTTGTTCGAGGGTACCCCTGCGCAAATGCAAAATGCCCTAGACCGCATTGCGCGGTTGGCACCAGATGCATTGGTGTATTGTGGCCACGAATATACCGAGGCCAATTGTGCATTCGCATTGTCCGTGGAACCAAACAACCCGGCATTAGCTCAGCGGGCGCAAGCTGTGGCTCAATTGCGTGCGAATGGTCAACCCACCTTGCCAGTCACACTGGGTGATGAGCTCAAAACCAACCCCTTTTTGCGAACGCGATTGCCCAGTCTGATTGCCGCGGCCAGACAAATTGACCCTGACTGTGGCACCACGGCGACTGAAGTCTTTGCCACGCTAAGAGCACTTAAAGACAGCCGTTAAGGCCGTGTGCCTGAATTGGCACAACATCACATACCGGTGACAAGTTCCGTATAATATATCGCTTAATCGCGATAGAAGGATATTGTCATCGACCTCGAGCTGATCAATCGCTACTGTAGCCTGTTGGGTGATACCACTCGGGTGCGGCTGTTGGCACTCTTAGAGAGAGAGGAGCTCACCGTCGCTGAGCTCGCAAAAGTCACACACTTAGCCCAACCCCGTGTCTCCACCCATCTGGCAAGATTGCGCGAGTCTGGCATGGTGGTCGACCGGCGCTCGGGGGTCTCTGTCTATTACAGACTGGCCGAGGAAGACCAAGCGCCTGATGTCTTGCGGGTGTGGCATACCTTTCAAGCAGGCCTAGATGATGCCCTGATCCATGCCGACGCCGAAAGACTAAGCGCTGTGTTGGCTGAACGAAGCCATGGGCGTAACTGGGCCGACTCGGTGGCCGGAGACATGGAGCGTCATTACTCTCCCGGCAGAACATGGGAAGCCACCGCGCATGCGCTGACACCACTCTTGGAATTAGGAAAAACACTGGATGTGGCTTCGGGCGATGGGGTCATGGCCGACTTACTGACCGCACACGCCACTTCAATTGACTGCATTGACATGTCTGAAAAAGTCGTCGATGCGGGTCGCGCGCGCAGTGCCCAGTCGACGAATGTCCGCTTTCATGTCGGGGATATGCACGCCTTGCCTTTCGAAAACCACACATTCGATACAGTGTTGTTATTGCATGCCCTGACCTACAGTCCCCAGCCACAATTGGTGATCTCTGAGGCAGCCCGCGTGCTCGCCCCCGGAGGCCGCCTGGTGTGTGCCACTTTGCACAAACATAACCACAGTGATCATGTGAAGGCCTACGGACACTGTCAAAATGGTTTCCTACCCAAAACCTTGAAATCGTGGTTCGAAAAATCAGGGCTCAAGGTCCAAAGTTGTGGTGTCACTTCCGTTGAGCGAAAAGCACCTCACTTCAAAGTGATCACCGCACTCGCTCATGCGCCATCCACCCATGCTCAAACCAAGCGGTAACCCCTGACTATGCTAGATTGGCACGATCCTAAACGAACCCAACAGCTTTTTGACGCCCTAGCCACCAAAATCATGGTGCTCGATGGCGCGATGGGCACCATGATTCAGTCCTACTCGCCGTCAGAAGAGGACTACCGCGGTGAACGGTTCATCAATCACCCCTCTGATCTGAAAGGCAACAACGATTTACTGAGCATCACGCAACCGAATATTGTTGAGGAGATTCATCGTCAATTCTTGGATGCAGGCTGTGACTTTGTTGAAACCAATACGTTCAACGCCAACCGCATCTCTCAAGCAGACTACGCCCTCGAATCACTCTCTTATGAGCTGAATCTCGCCTCTGCGCAACTGGCTAAACAGGCCTGTGACGAAGCACAGAAGCAT
>JALQZL010000068.1 GCA_023258355.1 Wenzhouxiangellaceae bacterium
ATTGGCAATTAACCAGATTGACCGTCAATTGGCCACCCGTCTGGCCAGTAGTCAGATACCGCTCACTGCCCGCACGCTCGGTATGGATGACTGGATGAGTTCAGGTTGGCAAGACTTGCCTCAAACCCGATCTGTCCTGGGCCCAGAGCTTGAGCAACACCTGGATTTCCAAATTGCCGGTGAGTTGTCTCAGATCCGCTCAGCGTTGTTGTCCTTGGGCTGGACGGCGGTGCCCTCTCTCACTTGGACGGGTGTGATGGAGGGATTGGCTCAGACGCCAGCGCATTGGCCGCGTTCTCTTAATGGTCGTCGAGAAGTCTTGCTACTGGAGAATGTGGTTGCTCAGCCCAAGGCCACTTGGGTGATTCGTCTTTGGGACTCGGGCGTGCAAGTGGTTGATGAGGCCAATGAACAGCCTCAGCCTGTTTGGTTAGGCCAAATTCGGGCTGTTGAAATTAGCAAAGGGATGATTGGACTTCGTCGCTGGATTGATGTGGTGGACCAGAGGCCTTTTGCGCACCTACTTGAAACGCTTCAAGCCTTCACGCTGGTTCCAATCCATCGGCATGCTGCTGTACCCAATGCATCAGACGCTCCAGACGTTCCTCCGGATCCCTGATTTCCAACAGGTGTTGCGCTTCTAAAATCTCCAGCGGGAGAATGGAGGCCAACCCAAAACTCAGGTCACTGGCCTGGTCAGGGTCAATGTCCAATTCGTTCGACACCGCCTCTTGACGAAGCATTTCACGCATCAACGCTTGCAATGTGGCGTGTTGGGCTCTGACAGGGAGTGCAGGCTCTGGTGCCAACCACTCAACCTCACCGACCAACAAGCCGTCTGCTTGAGCTTTGGTCTGATGCACTCGAAACCGGCGATGTCCACGACACTTAAGGCCCAAAAGACCATCTTCAAGTGTTGAGAAGTCAATAATAATGGCTTCAGTGCCAATCAAGGCATGCGCTTGTTCACTTACGTTGGCGACAATGCCAAAGCCTTCATTTACTCTCAAACGTTCTTTGACCATGTCGAGATAACGAGACTCAAAAATTCGAAGCCCAATCAATCCGCCTGGGAACAGAACGCTCGATAGAGGAAACAACGGAAGCCGCGTCAGCGTGATCTCGGACATCCCCTACTCCTCGCCAGCAATGAAGCGATGGGGTGCGCCACCAAAGCCTCGATTACTCATGAAGACAATGTGGTCTCCTGGTTTGGCGATTTCACGAATGTCTTTGAGCAGGTTATCGACATGAGCACGCGCCTTTCCTTCTTCACCCATAGCCTCCCAGATATCGGCTGGGTTCCAATCCATCCCCTCAGATGTTTTTAGAAAAATATGGTTCGCTGCGGATAAGGCTGGCCCCAAAGATTTGACGTGGTGCGTCCCTCTCATGGTGTTGCTCGCCGGTTCAAGCGCCACCAGTAAGCGTGCACCACCAATATGGCGTCGCAAGCCCTCCAGTGTGAGTCGAATCGCGGTGGGGTGGTGAGCAAAGTCATCATAGACTTTCATGCCGTTGATTTCGCCTAAAAACTCAAGACGGCGCTTCACCCCTTGGAACGATTTGAGGGCTTCGGCAGACACCGCTAAGGGGACGCCCGCATGATGCGCCGCCGCTGCCGCCGCTGCCGCATTAAACGCATTATGCCGACCAAGCAAAGACCACTCGATGGTGTGTTGCTCTGAGCCGTGGATTAGCGTGATCACAGCCCCGCTGGGGTCATCCAAAGTCACTTGCCAGTCGAGCGGTGCTTTGTCTGCCTCCGAGCCAAAATACTCCACTGGTGTCCAGCAACCGGCTTCAATGACATAGGCTAATGCGGCATCTGTTTGGTTCACAATGACCGTGCCGTTGCCCGGGATGGTCCGCAGCAGGTGATTGAATTGCAGCTGGATTTGACCAATGTCTTGATAGATGTCTGCATGGTCAAATTCGAGATTATTAAGAATGGCGATCTTAGGACGGTAGTGGACAAACTTGGCCCGTTTGTCAAAAAATGCCGTGTCATACTCATCGGCTTCCACCACAAACCAATCATCCCCTGAGCGGGCTGAAATACCAAAGTCATTCGGAACCCCGCCGATTAAAAATCCAGGTTTTAATCCAGCATTTTCCAAAATCCAAGCCAGCATGGATGATGTGGTTGTCTTGCCATGGGTGCCGGTGACCGCCATGACCCGACGTTGATGCAGGTAGTGTTCACCCAACCACCGAGGGCCTGAGGTGAAAGGGATTTGCGCATTGAGCATGTACTCGATCGCCGGATTCCCACGCGAGAGTGCATTCCCCACAATCACCAAGTCAGGCGCGGGATCCAGCGCCTTCGGGTCGTAACCTTCAAAAAGCTGGATGCCCAGAGATTCGAGCTGGGTGCTCATGGGGGGATAGACATTTTCATCTGATCCGGTGACCTCATGCCCGTCAGCACGTGCCAGTGCCGCCAAGCCCCCCATGAAAGTGCCACAAATACCAAGTATATGAATTCTCACAAGCGTACCCAAAACCAAAAGATCAGAAGAAAAAGTATACTCACTTCAATGAACGAGTTGAGTGAATCATCCATCAATCAAGAGGTCGTCGACGCCAGGGGCCAAGATTGTCCTTGGCCTGCCACCTTGGCCAAACGAGCGATGGATGGAAAACATCATGGCCAGCAGATTGTGGTCTGGACCACAGATCCCCTAGCACCGATTGATTTAGAAATTCTGTGCGACCAATTGGGCCACCGATTGGTGGCCAAACAAGTCATGGATGACTATGTGGCGACCACCATTGAGGTGGTGCGAGAGAATGATTAGTGGCCTAGCGCCTTCACCAGACGTTCATTGATTTCTTCGATCGTCCCCATACCATCAATATTGGTTAACAGACCTTTGCGATCGTAATAGGCTGCCACGGGGGCGGTTTGCTCGCTGTAGACAGTCAGTCGATGGCGCACCACCTCTTCACTGTCATCAGAGCGCCCTTGCTCTGCCGATCGGCGAGCGAGCCGGTGAACAATTTGCTCTTGGTCAACAATCAGAGCCAAGGCGTGATCAATGGTTTGGTTTAATCGTTCAAGTAAGCCATCCAATGCTTCGGCTTGGGCCAGATTTCTTGGATAACCATCCAAGATGTAGCCATTGGCCGCATCAGGCTCACCCAGCCGATCCTCTAAAAGCTGTAAGACCAATTCATCGGAGACCAACTCGCCGGCATCCATCGTGGCTTTGGCAATCTTACCCAAGTCTGTTTCAGCCGCCACAGCCGCCCGCAAGAGGTCACCTGTGGAGATATGGGCCACGTTTAGGCGGTCTTTAAGCAGACTCGCTTGGGTGCCTTTACCTGAGCCTGGGGGGCCGAGAAGTACCAATCGCATCGATCACTCCTAAATATGTGCGTCAATATAAAGCCGAACCGTCAAAGTTACCCGTGTTCAACTGGGGTGTCAAATCAGGGATAATAGAGGTCTAAGCTTACCGTGATCCAAGGGGGTTGGAAACGCATTATGTCAGCAATCAACATTCTTTATGCCCAGTCTGGTGGTGTCACCCCGGTCATTAACGCCAGTGCCAGCGGGGTGATTAGTCAAGCCAGAGCCCACGATGATCAAATTGGCCACGTCTATGCCGCAAAAGATGGTGTGATGGGCATCTTGCAAGAGCGTCTTATCGATACACAAGATTTGAGTGCCGCTGAGGTGGTGGGCTTGCGCCACACCCCTGGGGGCGTCTTTGGTTCTTGTCGTTATAAACTCGGTGATCCTGCTAAAGACCCTGCTGACTATGCGCGTTTGGTCGAGGTGCTGACGGCCCATAAGATTGATGTGCTGCTCTATAACGGTGGCAATGATTCGGCTGACACCACACAAAAAGTGGCTCAGTATTGCAAAGAGGTTGGTGCGCCCATTCGGTGCATTGGTGTCCCGAAGACCATTGATAATGATTTGGCGCTGACTGATAACAGCCCAGGCTTTGGGTCAGTCGCGAAGTATGTGGCGGTTTCTATCTTGGAGGCAAGTTTGGATGTGATGTCCATGGCCTCAAGCTCAACGAAAGTATTTATCATGGAAGTGATGGGCCGGCACGCTGGCTGGATTGCAGCCGCTGGGGGATTGGCGGCACAAGGGCCTGGGGATCCGCCTCAAATCATCTTATTTCCTGAGCGGCCGTTTAATGAAGCGCAGTTTTGTGAGGCCGTCAAGCGGTCTGTCGAGCAGCATGGGTACTGCTCGATCGTGGTCTCCGAAGGTGTCAGAGATGCCGAAGGCCAATTCTTGGCCGATGCGGGTACCACAGATGCCTTCGGCCATAAGCAGTTAGGTGGTGTGGCCCCAGTGGTGGCCAATATCGTCGCTCAAAATCTGGGTTATAAGTATCACTGGGCAGTCAGCGACTATTTGCAACGCTCAGCCCGCCATGTTGCCTCTGCCACGGATGCCGAGCAGGCTTATGCGGTGGGGCAGTTTGCAGTCGACATGGCCTTGCAAGGGATGACAGGCCAGATGCCTGTGATTGTGAGAGATTCAGACACACCTTATAAATGGCATATCGAACCAGCCGATGTGGCTCAAATTGCCAACCATGAAAAGGTGGTGCCAGATCACTTCATCACTGAGGATGGGTTCGGTATCACAGAAGCAGCGAGGCGTTACTTGGCGCCATTGATCGCAGGTGAGGATTATCCACCCTATGATGCGACCGGCTTGCCTGCTTATGTTCGTCCACAATTCACACTCTTGGAAAAGCGCTGTCCGGCTTGGGCCAAGTAAAGCTCACCGCATCGTGCTTTTGATCTGTTAGTGTGAACAAGATTGATGCAGTTAGACATCAACACATAATAAAGAGTCCATCGATAGAAAGGGTAGCGAGTAGTTATGTCTTCAACGCTTGATGCATTGACCGATTGGGTTGATCAGGTCGCCACACATACAAAACCTGAGCGCATTGTGTGGTGCGATGGCTCTGATGCTGAAAATCAGGCCTTGGTTGAGATGATGTTAGCCAATGGAGAGCTTGTCTCTTTGAATGCTAAGACTCACCCCAATTGTTATTTGCACCGATCGGATCCAGATGATGTGGCACGCGTCGAGCACTTGACCTTTGTCTGCACCCAAGAGCAAGCCGATGCCGGACCGAACAACCACTGGATGGATCCTGCCAAGGCGCATGCGTTGATGGATGAATTGTTTGCGGGCTGCATGGCCAATCGTACCTTATATGTGGTGCCTTATTGCATGGGGCCCATTGACTCACCCATGGCCCGATTGGGCGTTGAGCTCACTGACTCACCTTATGTGGTGGCCAACATGCGTTTGATGACGCGCATGGGTCAAGCGGCATTGGCACGAATAGAAGCGGAGGGGCATTTTGTCAAAGGGCTTCATTCAACAGGAGAGCTGGACCCAGACCGCCGTTACATCATGCATTTTCCAGAGGAGCTCAGCATCATGAGCTTTGGTTCGGGCTATGGGGGCAATGCCTTGCTCGGCAAGAAATGCCATGCGTTGCGTATCGCCAGTTATCAGGCGAGGAATGAGGGCTGGTTGGCTGAGCATATGTTGATTGTGGGCATCGAAAACCCACAAGGAGAGGTGCGCTACATCGCGGGTGCATTCCCATCAGCCTGTGGCAAGACCAACCTGGCGATGTTGATCCCACCGCAAGTCTATCGAGAGGAAGGCTGGAAGGTGTGGACTGTGGGGGACGATATTTGTTGGTTACACCCAGGAGACGATGGCCGGTTGTATGCGATTAACCCAGAGGCTGGCTTTTTTGGTGTGGCACCCGGTACCAGCGCAGGCACTAATCCCAATGCGCTGGCGATGCTCGATCAGGACACAATCTTTACCAATGTGGCCGTGACAGAAGACGATCAGCCTTGGTGGGAAGGTTTGGATGATCGTTCCCCTCAAAAAGATTGGCAGGGACGCGACTTCGATCCAGCCAATGGCCCAGCCGCACACCCGAATAGCCGTTTTACGGTTTCAATGAAGCGCTGCCCGAGTTATTCCGATCAAGCCGAAAACCCAAACGGTGTGCCCATTGATGCCATTGTCTTTGGCGGACGCCGGGCGCACTTGGCACCCTTGGTCATGGAGGCACATGACTGGGTGCATGGTGTGTTGGTGGGGGCGGCCATGGCTTCTGAAACCACAGCCGCAGCGACAGGGGAAGTGGGGGTGGTTCGCAGAGACCCGATGGCGATGAAACCATTTTGTGGTTATCACTTTGCAGACTATTGGCAACACTGGCTTGGTGTGGGAGCCCAACTGACTCACCCGCCGAAAATCTTTCAAGTGAATTGGTTTCGTCGTGATGACGAAGGCCGGTTCATCTGGCCAGGCTTTGGCGACAACATGCGGGTCTTGGAATGGATCCTTGACCGTTGTGCCGAAAAAGTGGCGGCCAAAGAAACGCCTGTCGGCGCTGTGCCGACTCAAGGCGCCATTCGAGTTAGTGACTTGGCAGAGTCGCCAGACATGGATACCCTGCTCACCATCGACCCTGAGGCATGGGCTGAGGAGTTGATCGCTGTCGAGGGCTTCCTATCGGAATATGGCGATAGGGTCCCCAAACTCCTGATTGAGCGCCTCCAAGCCGTCAAGAAAGGTCTCTCCTAGCCCCCTCAAAAGTCCGAATTCGGGCTATTTTTGATACAAACGCTTTAAAAACAGGGGTTTAGTGTTTAACAAAGCCTTCAAGCTTTGTTTACTCATTTTTAACAAACCCCTTCACATTGACAAAATACGGTGCTAGCATTGGGGTTGAGTCAGAGGTTTATCACCGAAAAGTGATGCCTTATGGTCACTTTTTTGTGTTTAGCCGCTGACTCCGACACTAGCTGTCGATACATGTATCGAGTGCATTAATTAATAAAGACAATTTGGAGAGTCTGATGAAGCACAAAAATAACCCCCTTGCTTCGGCAATCAACTACGCTCTTGGAGCGGGTATGATCGCTGGGCTGGCAATGACGGCTGCGCCAGTCATCGCACAGGATAGCGAAGAGGAAACGGATGACCGTATTCAGGTTACCGGTTCGCGTATCCAGCGCGCTGATCTGGACGGCGCGATGCCAGTTCAGGTGATCGATCGTGTCACGATTGAAGCTTCAGGTAAAACTTCAGTCGCTGACTTGCTTCGTAACCAACCAATCAACAGTGCCGGTTCATTCCGTCCGCAGTCAGGTAGCTCAGCGCAGTCTGCAGCTCAGTTGTCACTGCGCGCTCTGGGTGCTGGCCGTACCTTGATTTTGATTGACGGTCGTCGTGCACCAACTGCACCAAACGTTGGTTCAGGTCAAGACTTGAACTCAATCCCATTGGCAGCGGTTGAGCGGATCGAAATCCTCTCTGACGGTGCTTCTGCGATTTACGGTTCAGATGCGATCGGTGGTGTTGTGAACATCATTACTCGTTCTGACTTCACCGGTGCTGAATTAGCCGTCGGTGTCTCTAACCCGAAACGTAAGGGTGGTGACACTCGCGAGGCGTCAGCGATCTTCGGTGCAGCCAGTGACCGTGGTCAGATCATGGCCGGTCTTTCGATGAACAAACGTGACATCATCTTCGCTCGTGACCGTGAGTGGTCACAAGGTGGTGCCTCTACGTTCTCAAATAACTTCGTAAGCCTGATCCACCCAGAGTATGGTTTTGCCAACGTTGCCGGCTGTAACGGTCCAGGCTTCAGCATCTCAGGTGCATTCTGTCTGTATGACTTCACT
>JALQZL010000069.1:0-268 GCA_023258355.1 Wenzhouxiangellaceae bacterium
CCCTCTAAGACCGCATACTCCCCCAACACCACTAATTTTCCGGGTGACGAAGATCGACGAACCATCACAAGAGCCGGGCCTCAGCACCTAAGGGTGTTTGAAGCACACGCACAACGCCAGGCACCTCAGACAGTGCTTGAGCAATGGTATGCGCACTCTCTTTTAAGCACACTGCCTTGACTTGTGGGCCAGCATCCATCGTAAAAAAGACACCTTCACCCGACTGGCGTAATGAACGAATCAGCTGCATACAGGCCACACTGGCTGG
>JALQZL010000069.1:278-7651 GCA_023258355.1 Wenzhouxiangellaceae bacterium
GCAGAGGCATGCATCTGTAACGCACTGGCTTCAGAGAGTGTCGCTAGCTTCTCGAAATCTTTTGCCAAAACGGCCCGATGTGCCTCTCCAAAGCGAAGCTCATTATGCTCCACCCATTTGGCATAAAAGGGCGAGGACTGCATGGTGTGCTGCATGCCTTCCCTGGATGAAATGGCCTTCTTTTTCAAATCGGTCACAGCCACAATGACTTCCAAAGGCCAAGCCGATGCCTCTAAGATGGGTCTAGCAACCGCATCGCTGCCATCTTCTGTGTCTCCTCGATCTAAGGCGACGAACCCACCAAACAAAGACCTGGCCGCCGAACCAGAGCCCTGCCTGGCCATGGCACTCAATGCTGATCTATCCAGCGCTAAGCCGAACACCGCATTGGCCGCCAATGTCAGTGCCGCAAATCCTGACGCTGAGGAAGCCAGACCTGCGGCTGTTGGGAAATTGTTTTCACTCTCCACGTGACAGTAGGCATCTGGTTGACGCGCACGGAGGCGAAAGTCATCCAAGAAATGAGCGATTCGTGGGTCATCCCGAGTCTGCCCATTTAAGACAAAGTGATCGGCATGCAGGCTGGGATCAATCCATAGTGTGGTTGTGGTATGCAGCTGATCCAAAGTGACTGACAAAGAACTTGTGGCTGGCAGATTAAGCTCGGGGTAAGCATGCGATAGGCGTTTACCCCAATACTTAATGAGCGCAATGTTGGACCCTGCCCTTGCGCTCACTCGGCCATCGGAGACTCGACGATTGTCCGACATGTTCATACTTAATCTAGCACTTGAAACCGAGCCCTTGGAAACTCAATACGAATTTCTGTGCCCAAGCCCTCTTCACTCTGCGCACGCAAGTCCCAAGCAAAGCGATCACACAGCCTTCTGACGATGGCCAACCCGAGGCCGTAGCCCTCATTGCTTCGATCATGTCCCCGCACAAACGGTTGAAACATTTGCTCAATCTCAGATTCACCCATGCCGCAGCCTGTGTCTTTGATAACAACACCCCGACGATCAATCAACACCTCAACGGAACCTTGGTCGGTATACATCATAGCGTTTCTGATGAGATTGGTAAAAAGAATAGAGAGCACACGCGCAGGTGCCTCTAATTCCAAAACGCCTTCCGCACGCAAATGATACGCCACCTCGGGCTGACCCACAGCGCTACCAATTTCCTCTAAAAGCTCCTCTAAAAGCTGATTGATGTTCACAGAGTCAGTCGATAAGGATGATTCAGCGTCGCGTGCAAGCAGCAACAATGTCTCTACCAACTCCTCCATGCCACTCACCGTTCGGTGCATGCGTGCAATCACAGCTTGTCGCTTTTCTGGCTGGTCGAAACGCTCAAGCAAATCGAGGTTAGCTTTCAAAACAGCCAGTGGGGTTCTGAGTTCATGGCTGGCATTACGGGTAAAATTGCGCTCACGCTTTAATGAGGACTCAATGCGAGAGATGAATTGATTGAAAGCGTTAACCAAAGTGAGCACTTCTGTATCGTCAACATCGCCGAAATCGCTTCCTTCCAGCGGTTCAAAGTAATCTGACTTGATATCGTAATTTCTGACTCGCTCTGCTAAGTGCACCATCGTTGACACTGCTCGCCTGGCCATGACATAACCAGCCCAAGTCATCAAATAGATCAACAGAAGGACTGCTGTGAGCGGCGCTATCCCAAAATAAAGCGCCAACTGAGACACTTGCACCTGATCAAAAACTAAGAAAAGACGCGCATTTTGCTCAGATGATACAAACACCAGGGGCCTAAATCCTGTTTCCTTGGTCACACGATAAAACCCATCGGTTTTGTTGTGCAACCAAGTTGGCAAATCAGCCTCATCGTCGCGCGTGCTGAGATAACCAGTTAGGTTATTGGTGTTTGGCAATGCAAAGTTTGCGTCCTTTTGATAGTGCTCCCAAAAATGCATGGCCTCCCCAGTCAGCGCCTCTTTCAAAAGCACACGCTCAGCGATTAAGCCAGCGGCAAAGACGCCCAAGACAGTGGCCAGACTAATCGCAATGATCTGGAGGACAAAAACACGAACCAACTTGGTGTTGATGCCACCGGTGTTGAGCCATTTGCGCGGCGTCATGATTTAGCGCCGACGAAAGCGATAATGTGCCACCGGCCAAGCTTGGCCCTTGTCGTATGCAAAGAGCTCTTCACAAGCCATAAAGAATAAACGCCAACGCTGACCCCATACACGCCAGTCAGATCCATAAACACGCGCCAAAATGGGATCAACCGACTCTCGATGAGCATCCATCTTTTCCAACCAAGCGCGTAGTGTCTTTGCGTAGTGTTCGCCACTAAACAAGTGGCGTGCTTCCATTTTTAAGTCATCTTGAAAATGCAAGAGCGTATCGGCTGCAGGCATCAATCCGCCACTAAAAAAATACTTTGCCATCCAATCATTCTCAGACTCCACCTCAAAAGGATAGGCAATAAAGCGGTGACAAAATATGTGGACGAATAAAACACCATTGGGTTTTAACCATGCGCCAATTCGCGCCATCAGTTGCTTGTAATTACGAACGTGCTCAAACATCTCTACTGACACAATGCGGTCAAACTGTGCATCAAGCTGGAGTGTGTTGACATCACAGGTCACCACCTCCAGATTCTCAAGCCCCATGGCCTTGGCTTTGGCGTCAATCGCTTGCTTCTGGGAGGCAGAATTGGATACTGCCGTTATCTGACTATTTGGATAATGCTCTGCCATCCAAAGGGACAGAGAACCCCAGCCACATCCCAGTTCTAAAATGGATTGACCATCCGATAACTGTGCGTGCTCTGCGGTCGCAACCAGCATGGCTTCCTCTGCCTGGTCCAAGTCACACACCCCTTCTGGCCAATAACCACTCGAGTATTTGAGACGTTTTCCGAGGACAATCTCAAAGAAATCAGCATCCACCTCATAGTGTTGCTCATTGGCTTTCTCAGTCTCTACGGCAATTGGGGAGTTGGCTAAGGTATCCATCAACGCTTGAATACGGTCTGATTGACGCTCGACATCGTTCAAATGCTCAGCCAAGAGCTTCCGCCTTAGGCGTTGCCGAATGCCCATGCGAATCAGAGCATCTGGCACATAACCTCGCTCAACCCAGTCAATGATTGCCATGAAAGACCTGCTCCTATGTCAAACGATCTGGCGTGGGTGGCACTTCAGCTATCCGTGACCTCCCTAACCAAAACAGTGCGGGCAACAGGATAGCCCAACTCAGGCCTGTCGCCAACACCACTTGCCAAAAAGGCGCCACCCACTCGGCCGCGCCTAATCGCGATCCCGCGTAATAAGACATGGGCGAGCCGATTCCACCGAAGAGTGCCGCCCACACAAGTTTGCTTTTAAAAAATTGAAGTGAGTGGTTGATGGCAAGCGCCAAAGCAAGCCATAAGAGCATGATCCAAGCAGGGGCAAATTCAGGCGACGGCCACGGCATGGCGTAATCGATTAATCCCATTTGTATCCAGAGCGTGTCCAAGACGATTCCCAGGCCCAGACACACCCAAACCATCGTCCAATCCATGGGGTGACGGTTTTTCGGATGGAGCTGCCAAGCGGCCAAAAGCCCAACGACCGCAAAGCCAGGCCAGCCCCACCCATAAGCAGCGCCAGCGACACAGGCAGGCCAACTAATCTGAAAGAGGCCTTGGTTTATCCAGAATGCTCGATTCATCGTGCTATTGTGCGCTCAGGCAGTCAGGTTTCTGTGAACCTGAGCCTTCACCTTGGCTTGACGACGATCCCGCACACTCGTGGCTTCATAAGCAAATAATCAAGGCAACTGGCATGCTAGTGAAAAGATTGGTGAGCGCGATTGGGGTCACATCCCTCGGTGGCTTGGTCGTGGTGGCACTTTCAGCCTGTGGTGCATCGAGCACTGAACTGGCTGCGCGGCGTGCCAAGTCCAATGTTGATGCCTACCTTCAGGCACTCAATACCTATCCTGGTAGTGCGGCAGAGATTGATGCTGGCCTGGTGAGATTTGAAGCCATGTATCGTGATCTCACGGCAGCAGAGCTAGGTGATTTAGTTGAAACCGTTTACGCAGAATCGATCTTTTTCAATGACACGCTACACACATTCACTGACAGAGCTTCTCTAAAAGCCTACATGACTGAAACGGGTGCCAACCTAGCAACCAGTCAGGTGGAGATTCAGCAAGTGGTGAGTCAAGGCGCCGATGTGTTTGTCCGTTGGACAATGTACTTTGAAGCCGGCGAATCAGACACTCCCATTCAATCTCACTCCATCGGCATCAGTCATTTGCGATTCAATGACGATGGACAAGTCATTCTCCACCAGGACTACTGGGACAGTGCGGGTGGCCTCTATACCCACTTGCCTGTCATTGGGGCACTTCTTCGGGCTGCACAAAAAGAGCTTGGCAAACCCGATTAGGGCGAATCACCCCGAATTATCTGCCCAAGTGGCCATAAACTCTGGCACGCTCATAGAGGTGTAGGCATCTTTCGCCCGCATAAGCGATTGAATAGTGGCTGCTGGATCACTGGCAAAATGATCCGCTATGGCTTGTTCAAACTTAGATTCTAAAATCGGTATCCCCTCGTGGCGACGGCGCCGATGTCCAATGGGGAAGTCTACCTGGACGCGTTCGCTAGACGATCCATCTTTGAAAAATATCTGGAGCGCGTTCCCGATCGCCCTTTGCTCTGGGTCAAAGTAAGCCTCAGTGAATGACTTATTTTCCCTGACCGCCATTTTCTCCCTTAGCTGATCGATGCGCGGATCAGCAGCGACCTGATCCGTGTAAGATTCCGCCGTCAACTCACCAAATATGAGGGGCACGGCGACCATGTATTGGATACAGTGGTCTCGGTCTGCATAATTATTGAGTGGGCCGGTCTTATCAATGATTCTGGCACCGGCTTCTTGAGTCTCAATTTCAATGCGCTCTATCTCGTCTAAGCGGTCCGCGACCTGTGGGTGCAGCGCCATGGCGCACTCTACCGCTGTTTGGGCATGAAACTCCGCTGGGAAAGCGATTTTGAATAGGATATTCTCCATCACATAACTACCCAACGGACGCTCTAAAACAATCTCTTGGCCTTTGAAAAGGACATCTTGGAAACCCCAGCCCGGTGCTGTCAACGCAGACGGGTAGCCCATTTGCCCGCTGATGGTGAGCAATGACAGTTGAACCGCACGGCGGCAAGCATCGCCAGCCGCCCAACTTTTTCGAGGACCGGTGTTGGGTGCGTGTCGATAAGTTCTCAGTGCGCCACCATCCACCCAAGCTTGAGACAGGGCATCAATCACTTGCTCGCGCGAGCCTCCCAGCAGACGTGTCACGACCGCGGTAGAGGCCACTCGCACCAGCAGCACGTGATCGAGCCCCACCCGATTAAATGAGTTCTTCAGTGCCAAAATGCCTTGGATCTCATGTGCCTGAACCATGGCTTTGAGGACCTCTGCCATCGTCATTGGGGCTTCGCCTTTGGCTTGGCGTTGCCGAGAAACATAATCAGCGACAGCCAAAATAGCGCCCAAATTGTCAGAAGGATGCCCCCACTCGGCGGCCAGCCAAGTGTCATTAAAATCAAGATACCGAATTAATACCCCAATATTAAACGCTGCCTGCACAGGCTCAAGCTCATCTGACCTTCCAGGAATGGGCACACCATTGGGTAGCTGCGCTCCAGGAACGACAGGACCCAACAAGCTCACACAATCAGGGAATTTCAATGCGAGCATGGCACAAGCAAGCGAATCTTTCAGGCAGTAGTGCGCTGTCTCCAAGGCTTCCTCAGAGTCGATCGGTGTGTGGCAAACGTAATCTGCGATGGTGGCTAGCAAGCCATCAGGCTCTGGTCGATTGGCCGCACGGGTCATAATTTCGCTGGTCATGGTGGACTCTCAATTTTTGTGACAAATTTAGGTGACAACTCACACTAAAGCCTTGGTATTCTACACTTGTGTGGGGCAAAGTTCAGGAGGTTTTTGCGTGCCAAAATCTAGCAGATATCAAGCAAAAACTGTTACTTCTCAAGGGCTTATAGAATATACAGAGGAAGAAGACGAGGTTTGGGAGTTGCTGTATCAACGTCAAATGGCATTACTCCCCGAGCGAGTATGTCAGCCATTTTTAGATGGCCTAGCCGAGCTATCACTTCCAACAGACAGAGTCCCTCAGCCGAAACATCTCTCAAAATCTTTACTGGAAATGACTGGCTGGCAAATCGAACCAGTGCCCGCATTGATCAACTTTGATCTGTTTTTTCAACTGCTCAGTCAGCGTCGGTTCCCAGCAGCCTCGTTTATTAGAACAAAAGAGGACCTCGAGTATTTGCAGGAACCAGATATCTTTCATGAGATTTTTGGGCATGTGACCATGCTCACCAATCAAGCGTTTGCGGATTTCACCGAAAGCTATGGCAAGGCAGGTTTGACTGCTTCAAAGTCTGAACGCGTTTTGCTGGCAAGGCTTTATTGGTTTACGGTTGAGTTCGGTCTACTACAAACCGCGCAAGGCGTTCGCATCTGTGGTGGCGGCATCGCGTCTTCTCCTGGAGAGACAGTGCATGCCATAGACGCCTCGACGCCACTACGTCGACCTTTTGACCCCATTGAAGCCTTGAGAACGCCCTACCGAATCGATATCTTTCAAAGCGTCTACTATATTCTAGATAGCCTTGATGAATTATTTGAGCTTGCTCAGACTGACCTTCTGGCTTTGATCAGACAAGCGCGTGCACTTGGGCCATTGACCCCCACTTACGATGAGAAACTTGCCTAACAGGAAGGAGTTGCAAGATGAATAATGATCAGACGCTTACCCAGCGCACCTGCAAGCCATGCGAAGGTGGGACGGAACCTTTGGCCAGTGATGTTGCCAAAACACTTGTCTCCCAAATCAAAGGCTGGACAATTAGTGATGACGGCACCACGATTACCAAGCGTTTTGAATTTAAGGGTTTTTACAAAACAATGGCGTTCATCAATGCGATGGCATGGGTAGCCAATCAAGAAAACCATCATCCAGATTTTGAAGCAGGCTACCACTATGTCATCGTCCACTTCACGACCCATGCCATTGGTGGGCTGAGCGAAAATGATTTTATTTGCGCAGCAAAAATTGACGCATTAATCTCGGAGTAAACCGCAATGCATACAGTTACTCGATTCTTGAGCGTGGTCACTTTGGTCTTAGTCGTGAGTGGATGTGCCAGTATTCCACAACCCCTTCAAGGTGACACGACATTATTCGCACCGATCATGGCCAATCAAGCGACACCCGATGCTGTGGGCCTCAAAGTCCGCTGGGGTGGCGTGATTGTGAGCACGGACCCAAAGGTCGATCGCACTTGCATGGAAATTCTGGCCCGTGAGCTGGATCGCAGCC
>JALQZL010000006.1 GCA_023258355.1 Wenzhouxiangellaceae bacterium
ACGATGCCAACACCACCCCGTCCGCTGGGGGTGGCAATGGCACAAATCGTATCAACCTTCGCGCTCAATTCTCTTCAAAATCACCCACTGCTGCGCCAAAGACACGCCTGCGTTGGTTGCCCAATACAGCACCAAGCCGGCTGGGAAGAGGGCAAACATAAAGGCGAATACCACGGGTAACCACTGCATGATTTTTGCCTGCATCGGATCCATGCCCGCTGTCGGCATCAAGCGTTGGGTCACGATCATGAAGATGCCATTGAGGACCGGCAAAATGAAATACGGGTCAGGACGACTTAAATCGGGCACCCAAAGGAAAGCGGTTTGTCTCAACTCCACCGACTCTAAAAGGACCCAGTAAAGAGAGATGAAAATTGGAATTTGTACCAAGACCGGTAAACACCCGCCCAATGGGTTTACTTTTTCTTTCTTGTAAATATCCATCATGGCTTGACCAAATTTCTGGCGGTCATCGCCATAGCGCTCTTTGAGTTGTTGGATGCGTGGTTGCAGTTTGCGCATCTTACCCATGGAGCGGAATTGCGCTTCTGTCAATTTAAAGAAGATCAATTTGATTAATAAAGTCAGGGCGACAATCGACCAACCCCAGTGATGGATCACACTGTGAATTTTGTCCAATACCCAAAACAGGGGTTGTGAGATCACTCGGAACCAACGATAGTCGACCGTGAGTTCCAAACTCGGTGCGATCTCTTTCAGCCGATTTTGAATCTTTGGCCCAGCATACAGCTGCGCCTCAAAAACATACCGATCACCTGGTTGAATGGAGACTTGTGGTGAGGTGGCTGCCACCACATAACGGGGCAGTTGATCGCGGTCCACAAACCGGGTGGTATACCGATGAAGCTCATCAGCCGGTGGAATCCAAGCGGCTAAGAAGTAATGCTGGATCATGGCCGCCCAACCACCGGCAAAGTCAGCACTGGCTGCGCGATCTCTTATATCGTCGAAGCCAAATTTTTGTAAGCCTTGGCCAGGCTCAAAAATAGCAGCCCCGTTGTAACTGAAACGCTCTGGGTTAGTGAAGGCTGGGCCGGCGTCTGAAAAATCGGGCTCGGTGCGCTGGAGTTGAACGTAACGAGCACCCCGCCATTCGCTGAGGCTGTTGTTAAAGACCTCTATCTCTAGTTCGGTTCGATAGTCACCACGGTGAAAAATCCAGGTGGCAACCACTTCTATCCCATCTTGCGCCCAATGCAGAGGCACTTCCAACGTGTCTTGCCCGGGTTGGAGCTCATAAAAATCAGCATCGCTTTGCCAAGCAGTCGTGTGATTTGGCGCAGGTTGGTTGGCGCTAATCAATCCAGCTTGTGCCACATAAAGCTGGGGCAAAGCCTCTATCAATAGCGTGAAAGGATTGTCAGGCTCATCCAAAGACACGGGGTAGTCTTTGAGCCGTAGATCCACCAAAGTACCGCCGTTGGCATCTATGTCCACAGCCAACACATCGGTGACCACCTCGATGCGTCTCGAGGCTGTCATGGCTGGTGTCGGTGCAGGCGCCTTTGTGTTTTGTGAAGACGAAATACTGGGCAAGTCTGGCACATCATCGGCCACGGCCGTCTCGTCAGCCAGTGTTGGGGTGTCGTTAAGGTCACTTGAGGCGAACTCGGTGCTCGCTGTTTCTGTGGTTGCTGGCGGAATAAACTGCGACTTTTGCCACTCCATGTAGAGCAACAAGCTCAACATACTTAATAAGATCAGGAAAAAAGTTCTTGTATTCATGGGCTAGTGGCTTTCGTTAGGATGACTCATGATAGCGTGCATCAGTTGATCAAGGCTGTGACGAATGTCTTTTGAGGAGCATTGTCGCAAATCTTGGCGGGCAAACACGACATAATCTCGATTTGGCAAGTGGGCTTGGTGCGCTCGAAATGATTCTCGAATCAACCGGCGGATGCGGTTTCGATCGACCGCTCGGGGCATTAGCCGCTTAGCAATCGCCAAACCAAGTCGTGGTCTGGCAGAGGCCAGACTCAGGACCCGAAACCAAGGGTCTTGGTGACGCCAGACTGCGTGACGATCGGCATTCAGGACTTTGGAGAATTCGCTGCTCTTGATTAATCGAGCAGATTTACCCAGAGCGCTGCCCTCAGGCATTGGCCTAATCAGGTCTACCGAGAGTTCGTCGCTGCCAGACGCTTGCGGCCTTTGGCACGGCGTGCATTGATGATGGCGCGACCAGAACGGGTGGCCATGCGCGCTCTAAAGCCATGACGACGGGCTCGTTTGAGTCGACTCGGTTGAAAAGTGCGTTTCATTGTTCAAATTCCTTTACAAAGATCCATTCAAAATAAAGCTAAGATGGTGCGTTGTGGATAAACCCGCCACAAAAGACGTCAAGGATAGCGTTAACTGCCCCTGATAGTCAATAATAAATCGCTCGGAAAGCCTTGAAAAAAGGTGATTTTAAGGACATTGCAAGCTAGACTGGCACAACCATGGATCAATTCGCTAACAACCCTGAAACGACTTCCACCGAGAGCACTCGGCGCCAAGCGTTATGGGCAGCTTGTGTGGCTCGGCTAGAACACCACATCCCGTTGGATGAAATTAATACATGGATCAAGCCTTTGCGGGTGTCGGATGCGCCAGGGCAGGGGTTTTTCTTAGACGCACCGAATGATTTTGTGCTCGAACAAGTCAGCCAACAGTATTTGGGCATGATTCGGGATTATTTGTCGCAACAAGGCTATCCTCGCGACCAAATCCACGTCCGGATGCGAGAAAAAAGTGGGGTTGACGGCCAGCAGATCAGTACCCCATCACCCGATCTTGGTGAAAGCGAAACCCTGGATGACCGCTACCATTTTGATAATTTTGTTCTCGGAAAATCCAATGAACTGGCCTTTGCTGCGGCGAAACAGGTGGCTCAAAATCCGGGGACTGTCTACAACCCGTTGCTCCTGTACGGGTCAACGGGACTGGGTAAGACCCACCTGATGCATGCCGCTGGTCGTTTTATTGCGCAACAAAACCCCAAAGCGCAGGTGATCTACCTTCACTCTGAAAAGTTTGTCAGCGAAATGATTCAGGCGCTTCGCCGAAATAGCATTGACGAGTTCAAACGGCGCTATCGCTCGGCCGATACGTTATTAATCGATGATATTCAGTTTTTCGCTGGCAAAGACCGATCACAAGAAGAATTCTTCCATACTTTCAACACCTTACTGGAATCTAGGCAACAAATTATTCTCACCTGCGACCGCTATCCAAAAGAAGTGGATGGTATCGAAGCGCGGCTTCGGTCTCGCTTTGGCTGGGGTTTAACCGTGTCGATCGAACCGCCAGATTTTGAAACACGGGTAGCGATTTTGCAGAGCAAGGCCACTGAGCGAGGGCTAGAGTTAGATGACTCTGTCACCTTCCTAATCGCCAAGCGCATCCGGTCCAATGTCAGAGACCTGGAGGGTGCGCTCAATTCGTTGATCGCCAATGCCCGTTTTTCTGGGCGATCCATTGATCTCGATTACACCCAGGAAATTCTCAGGGATGTTTTGGCGGTCCATGATCGGCTGATCACGATTGAGAACATTCAAAAATTGGTGGCTGACTTTTATCAGCTACGGGTAGCCGATTTGCTATCGAAGCGGCGTACGAGATCTATCGCTCGCCCAAGGCAAATGGCCATGTTTTTGGCAAAACAATTAACCGAACACTCGCTTCCGGAAATAGGCAACGCGTTTGGTGGGCGCGACCACACAACGGTGTTACATGCCTGTCGTAAAATTGAGGCGTTGTGTGAGACGGATGGGCGGCTAAAAGAAGACCATGCGCGACTCATGAGAGAATTAACAAGTTGATTGCAAGCCATGTATAAGCTGTGGACAATAGTGGATAAGAAAGTTATCCACATTTGATCCACATGAATCACACGGGCTTAGTAAAAATGTAGTTTTTATTTAAGTTATTGAATTAAATGGGTTTTTTTAGGTTATACCGTTAACAACAGGCCCTATTATTACTGCTTTTTTTATTTATAAACACAACTAACTAACAACCAACGCCGAACAAACGAGGACAGACCATGAAATTCTCTATGCCACGCGAAGCACTATTGGGCCCCATCTCACAAGTTGTGAATGTCGTGGAGCGGCGGCAGACGCTGCCTGTCTTGGCAAACTTTTTAATCGAGGCTGTTGATGAGGGTTTGAGGATCACAGGGACAGACATGGAAGTGGAGTTGGTGGCGAAAGTCCAGGCAGAAGTAGCGCAGACAGGGGCCATTACTGTGCCAGCGCGCAAACTGGTGGATATTTGCCGAGCCCTACCAGAAGGCGTCCAAATCAATGCCCAGCTCAATAAAGATAAGCTCGTGTTGCATGCCGGCCGAAGTCGGTTTACTTTGGCGACCCTCCCCGCCAACGAATTTCCCAGCAGCGACCGCTCTGAAAGTCTGCAGACCTACAGCATTGAGCAGGGAAAGTTGCGTTGGTTGTTGGAAAAGACCAGCTTTGCCATGGCCCATCAAGATGTGCGTCACTACCTTAATGGTCTGTTGATTGAGTTCAGAGAAGGTGCAATCCGAGCGGTGGCCACCGATGGGCATCGTTTAGCCTTGGCCGAGGTGGATGCAGATATCAAAGGCGAAGTCCGCAGTGTGATTGTGCCCAGGAAAGGTGTGATGGAGCTCAATCGTGCCCTAGATGACAGTGACAAGCCATTGGAAGTGGTTGTCGGCCAAGGGTTCTTAAGGGTAGAGCGTGAGCGCTTGGTCATGACCACAAAACTTATTGATGGCCGTTTCCCAGATTATGAGGCAGTCATTCCGTTGGCGGTTGACCAAGCGATGGTGGCTGAACGCAATGTCTTGGTGGATGCACTGCAGCGTGCGGCGATTCTATCCAATGAAAAATACCGCGGTGTTCGCATTGAGCTGACCACAGGGATGGCCAAAATTGTGGCACACAACCCGCAACAAGAAGAGGCGACCGAAGAGATTGAAGCCGAACACGAGCTTGATCAGTTAAAGGTCGGCTTCAACGTCAATTATTTGCTGGAAGCTTTGAATGCGATCGACAGTGACAAAGTCCGCATCGCCCTGAAAGATGCCAACAGCTCTGCGTTGGTGACAGATATTGAGGGTGATTCAGTGCGGCAAGTGGTGATGCCACTCAAGCTGTGATCCACGTGAAACCCCTTGAGCCTTGAACATCTCAGCATCCGAGGGTTCCGGAACCTTTCGTCGGTAGAACTAGAGCCATCGCCAGGCATGAACTGGCTGCATGGCGATAACGGGGCTGGTAAAACCAGCGTGCTGGAGGCCATCCATGTCCTCGCTCGAGGGCGGTCTTTCCGAAGTAGTCAAATCGGGGCTGTGATTGGCCACGAGGCAGAACGCCTCATGGTTGTGGCGCACTTACCTTCATCTGAAACAACGCCTGCGGTGGTACTGGGCGTTGAACGAGACCAAGCAGGCTGGCGGGGTCGTTTGGCTGGTCAAGATTGTCACAAGGTCAGTGAGTTCGCGAGAAGACTCCCCATTGTTATCCTCGAGCCTGACAGCCATCGGCTGATAAGCGATGGCCCATCAGGGCGTCGACAGTTTCTTGATTGGCTGATGTTTCACGTGGAACCAGGGTATCTCCCAGTGTGGCAGCGCTATCAAAAACTCTTACGTCAACGGAATGCGGCGCTGAGAACAGGTGCGTCCAAAGCGGTTGTGGATGCTTTAGCTGCCCCAATGGTGGAGGCCGGGCGGTCTTTAAATGAACTCAGGCAAGGGGGTGTTGCCCAATTGGAGCAGACGGTACAGCAACTTCAAGTCGAACTTGGTTTGCGATTGCCTGGCCCGATTGATCTGGGCTACCGACCTGGGCACGCTGCCGATCAGAGCCTGGAAGAGGTGTTGGCCGGTCAAGCCGAAAGAGACATGGAGGCAGGATTTACCCGAGCGGGCCCTCACCGTGCGGATTTGGTACTCAAGGTGGATGGCTATCCAGCGGCGCAAGAGAGCTCAAGAGGCCAACAAAAATTGCTGGCCACATTGCTTCTGTTATCCAAATGGCAATTTTTGTCAGCAATCACAGAACACCCCCCCGTTTTACTGTTGGATGACCCTGTTTCAGAATTGGATCAATCCCACTTGAGGGCAGTCATTGAGTGGCTGCAAACCCAAGAAAAACAGGTTTGGGTCACGGCCACAGAACCCCCGCCAATCAACGCAAAAATGTTCCACGTGGAACAGGGAGAAATCCGGTCAGTGGTATACTAAACCCATGGGCTGAATAGCCATTTGACGAAGGGTTTAGGGCACATATGACAGACCAAGATTACGGCTCCGGTAGCATTAAAGTTCTCAAAGGTTTGGACGCTGTTCGGAAGCGTCCAGGCATGTATATTGGGGACACAGATGACGGCACTGGCTTGCACCACATGGTCTTTGAGGTGGTGGATAACGCCATCGATGAGGCTTTGGCTGGTCACTGCGATGATATCGATGTGATCATCCATACCGACGGCTCTGTGAGCGTGGCCGATAATGGCCGAGGCATTCCTGTTGATCATCATGAAGAAGAGGGCCGTTCCGCTGCTGAGGTCATCATGACGGTGCTCCATGCTGGCGGTAAATTCGATGATAATTCCTACAAGGTTTCTGGGGGGCTTCATGGGGTAGGGGTGTCTGTCGTCAATGCGCTGTCTGAACGTTTGATCCTCACCGTTGACCGTCAGGGTCGTCGTTGGGAGCAAACTTATGTCCACGGCGTCCCCGAAGCGCCCTTGGCAGATACTGGTCCCAGCGAGAAAACCGGTACCCGAGTTCGATTCTTACCCAGCAAGGAAACCTTCACCGATACGCAATTTCACTATGATGTTTTGGCCAAGCGCTTACGTGAGTTGAGTTTCTTGAACTCAGGCGTCGCTATCAATTTAAGTGATGAAAATACGGGCAAAAAAGACCGCTTCTGTTACGAGGGCGGGATCCGCTCTTTTGTCCAGCACTTGAGTGAGAAAAAGACCCCGCTTCACCAAAATACCCTTCATTTTCAACAAGATGCGGACGGCATCACGGTTGAGGCGGCGTTGCAGTGGACCGATGCCTATCAAGAAAGCGTTTACTGTTTTACCAACACGATTCCTCAGCGCGACGGGGGCACGCACTTGGCTGGATTCCGAGCCGCGCTGACGCGTACGATCAATCAGTACATCGAAGAAAGCGGGTTAGCAAAAAAATCCAAGGTACAAACAACAGGTGACGATTGTCGCGAAGGTTTGATCGCTGTGTTGTCTGTCAAGGTGCCTGATCCTAAGTTCTCATCGCAAACCAAAGACAAATTGGTGTCTTCGGACGTCAAATCAGCCGTCGAATCGGTGATGAACGAGTATCTAAAGGATTTCTTGCTAGAGCATCCGGCCGATGCCAAAGTCATTGCAAGCAAAGTGGTCGAAGCTGCGACCGCTCGGGAGGCCGCCCGAAAAGCACGAGACATGACCCGCCGGAAAGGGGTGTTGGATGTTGCGGGTTTGCCCGGCAAATTAGCTGATTGCCAAGAAAAAGACCCCGCACTGTCTGAATTATTCATTGTGGAGGGTGATTCCGCTGGTGGCTCTGCCAAGCAGGGAAGAAACCGTAAAAACCAAGCCATTTTGCCCCTGAAGGGCAAGATTTTGAATGTCGAGAAGGCCAGGTTCGACAAAATGCTGGGCTCGGCGGAGGTGGGTACTTTGATCACCGCCTTGGGCACAGGCATTGGTCGTGATGAATTTGACCCGGACAAACTCCGGTATCACCGTATTATTATCATGACCGATGCGGATGTCGACGGATCGCACATCCGCACCTTGCTCTTGACTTTCTTCTACCGACAAATGCAAGAGCTGATTCGTCGAGGTCATATCTATATCGCCCAACCGCCTTTGTACAAAGTGAAACAAGGCAAACAAGAAATTTACCTCAAAGACGAGTCTGAGATGACAGCGTATATGCTAAGCCGCGCCTTAGATGGCGCTGCGCTGTATCCCGAGCCAGGTGCCCCAGCCATTCATCCTGAGGTGTTTGAGTCTTTATTGAAAGATTTTGGCAATGCCCGGTCGATAGCCACCCGCTTAAAGCACCGTCACGACCCAGAGGTTATCGAACAACTTATTGATTTTGAACCATTTTCTATGTCTTCAGAGTTTGATATCGACACATGGATCGACCGTTTCAAAACACGCCTGGAGGCAGCCACACCAGCAGGCGTGTCTTGGACCATCAAAGCGCTGGGCGGTGGCGGCGTGGTTGTTTCCCGTCACGCCCAGGGAATCGTACAAGACACCATTTTGGATGCTGGTTTCTTCGCCTCCCCCGAGTACCGTCAAATCGAGAAAGTCGGCCAAGTGGTTGGCGATTGGACCAGTGGGCGGATCAAAATCGAGCGCGGTAACGCAACGCACGAAGCCGAGCGATTTAGCGAGGTTTATGACTGGCTGATGGCCGAGTCACGTAAAGGGCGTACCTTCCAGCGCTTTAAGGGTTTGGGTGAGATGAACCCAGACCAGCTGTGGGATACCACTGTTAACCCAGAAACCCGTCGTCTTATGAAGGTCACCATTGAGGACGCTGTGGCGGCAGATGATATCTTTTCGACGCTGATGGGCAATGAGGTAGAGCCCAGAAGGGCCTTCATCGAAGACAACGCCCTTCAGGTAAGCAACTTGGACGTTTAGGCGAATTTAGACGATTTTAGCTACTTTTAGCTACTTTATCGCCACAAAAGACGCAAAATTTAGGCACTGAAACCATCGGTGGGCTTCTTGAAAGCCCACTTCTTTGAGCAGGGATAAGTGCGTATCGGCCGTGGCGGGCACCAGCACATTCTCGATGGCTTGTCGTTTTTTGGCGATCTCTAAGTCTGAATACCCTTGAGCCCGCTTAAAGTCTTCGTGATGGTTGTCCATCCAACGTTGGGTTTCAGGGTGATCAAAAGCTAACTTCTCGGCCAGCACAAAGACCCCGCCAGGGTTTAGCCCATCATAGATTCGTTGCAGCAACTTGGGTCTGTCCCCGACCTGAATGAACTGCAATGTGAAATACATCAGCATCATCGAGGCGTTGGTGTAGTTGTATTGCGTGATGTCGGCTTGCTCAATCGTGACGGGTACCGTCGAGTTGTCGCCTTCAATCACTGTTCGGCAACGATCCACCATGTCAGGCGAGCTATCCAGTCCAACAATATTCACCCCCGCCACATGGATAGCGCGACGGGCAGCCAGCGTGGCCGCGCCCAGAGAGCATCCCAAATCATAGACAGTGGTGTGGGGCTGCACCGCTTGCTGGACTAACAGTGGGGTCAAATCAAGCAACGCGCGATACCCAGGGACTGAACGCTCGATCATGTCTGGGAACACACGCACCACAGACTCATTGAACCGAAAAGAACCTGGCTCAATAGCGGCTGTGTCACTAAACAAGGTATCTTTCTGACTCATCACATCACCGAAACAGCACATCCAAAAAGCCTTTATATCACCTTTAACCAACACCATGCCCCCTGGACAAAGCCACGGTTTCGACAGTGTGACAAACCCGAGACAGTTATACTTAAGCCCTGAATTAACTGAGTATTTAGCTTGAGGCCATTGCGGTGGATTTTCAAACGTTCATAAGAACCTTAGATAGCTACTGGTCACAGCAAGGCTGTGTCCTGAGTGCACCACTGGATCTCGAGGTGGGCGCAGGCACTTTCCATCCTGCGACTTTCCTCCGTTCTATCGGTCCTGAGCCATGGGCCTCGGCTTATATTCAACCGTGCCGACGCCCAACCGATGGCCGCTACGGCGAAAACCCCAACCGCTTGCAACATTACTACCAATATCAAGTGGTCATGAAACCGGTGCCTGATAATTTCCAAGACCTTTACCTCGGCTCTTTAGATGCCGTTGGCATTGATCCGAAAGTCCACGATATTCGCTTCGTCGAAGACAACTGGGAGTCCCCCACCTTGGGCGCTTGGGGTTTAGGGTGGGAGGTTTGGCTTAATGGAATGGAAGTGACCCAGTTTACGTATTTTCAACAATCGGGCGGATTGGAATGTCGGCCAGTGATGGGGGAGATCACTTATGGCTTAGAGCGGTTGGCGATGTACCTGCAAGGGGTGGAAAGTGTCTATGACCTTGTGTGGACCAATAGCATGAATGGTGTGGTCCGCTATGGTGATATTTTTCATCAAAATGAGGTGGAACAGTCAAACTATAACTTTGAAAAAGCCAACACTGAGACGCTTTTTCAAAGCTTTGAGGGCCATGAAGCCCAAGCGCTGGCACTTATTGATGCAGAGCTGCCGTTGCCTGCTTATGATCAGGTGCTAAAGGCATCTCACACCTTTAACCTTCTGGATGCCAGAGGCGCCATTTCTGTGACCGAACGCCAACGCTACATCTTGCGAATTCGCGACCTATCTCGGCAAGTGGCTGAGCGGTATTATGCGGCGCGTGAAGCGCTGGGTTTCCCAAACATTAAGGAGACCCGTTCATGAGCGAATCAAAACCGCTGTTGGTTGAGCTGGGTTGTGAAGAACTGCCCGCAAACCAAGTTCAACCATTGGCTGAGCAATTAGCCAATCAGGTATGTGAGCACTTAAAAACAGAAGGCCTCTTACCATCGTCCGCCACCCCTGAGATTTATGCCACACCGAGAAGGCTGGCGTTTGTCGTGAATGACGTGGCTGCCACTCAGCCTGAACAAGTCCTTGAGCGTAAAGGCCCAGCAGTCAGCGCGGCGTTTGATTCAGAGGGTAACCCCACCCCAGCTGCTCAAGGGTTTGCCAAAAGTGTCGGCAAACCCATTGATGAGATCGAGCGCCTCAGCACCGAACAAGGCGAGTGGTTATTTGCCAAAGTCATCCAAGCAGGTCAACCCTTGGCGACGATTTTAGAAACCGCGCTCGAAATGGCGATCAAACAAATGGCGAGCGCCAAAAGCATGCGATGGCACGATGGAGATGAGCGGTTTGTGAGGCCAGTTCGTTGGTTGGTCGCACTCCACGGGGAATCGGTTGTGCCCATCCAGGCATTTGGTCTGACTGCCAGTAATCAGACACAGGGTCACCGCATCCATTCGCCAGGTGTCATCAGTCTAGACTCGGCAAAGCATTACGGCTCTACATTGGTCAAGGCTTTCGTCCAACCAGATATCCAGGCACGTCGAGAAAAAATAGCTTCAGGCGTCGATGCGCTGGCGAAAGCTGAGGGGTTTGAAGTAGACCATGCCACCAAAGAAAGCTTGGTAGATGAGAATGCGAACCTCACCGAATGGCCGGTGGCTTTGCTTGGCTCCTTCGACGATCGTTTCCTTGAGGTGCCAGAACCTGCTTTAATTTCAGCCATGCAACTGCATCAGAAGTGTTTTCCTTTACGCCGAAAAGACGATCAGTCGCTGAGTGGACACTTCATCGCTGTGGCCAATATTGAGAGTCAGGATGTCTCTGCCATGCGTTCAGGCTTTGAGCGAGTGATTCGCCCACGTCTAGCAGATGCGCAATTTTTTTGGGATCAAGACTGCCAAACACCCCTTCGCTCAAGAGCGCCTCAGCTCCAAGATGTTTTGTTCCAAAAAGACCTAGGCTCTATCTGGGACAAAGTGGATCGCCTTAAAACAATCGCTCCGTGGTTAGCCTCCGAGCTTAATGTGGACGCCAGTGAGTTGACTGACGCCATGACGCTATCGAAGTGTGATTTGTTGACCGAAATGGTCGGTGAGTTTCCAGAGCTTCAAGGTGTCATGGGCCGCTACTATGCCGCTTATGCTAATGAGCCTACAAACATTGCTTTTGCCATTGAACAACACTATTGGCCAAAGCATGCAGGTGATCGCTTGCCCACGACCCCTTTGGCCGCCGCTTTGGCTTTGGCCGATCGGGCTGATACATTGGTGGGCATCTTTGGTGTTGGTCTAAAACCCAAAGGATCAAAAGATCCGTTTGCGCTTCGCCGCGCCGCCCAAGGCCTGGTCCGCATTTTGGAAAACTACCCTCAACTATCGTTGAAAGTCTTGCTCGCTAAAACAGTCGACGTTGTCGGTGATGCATTGAGTTGGCCCGAGAGCGAACGACCCCAACACCTCGAAGCTGTCGAAGCTTTTTGTCTCGACCGAGCACGTTCTTACTTAGCTGAGCAAGAGATCAGCACGCCGACGATCAACGCTGTGTTTGCCGTTGAATCCTATTCGATCGCAGATCTTGTTGCTCGGGCGCGAGCGGTCGAGGGCTTGCTGGCGCATCAGTCCATCGACCAGCTGATTGCCGTGAATAAACGGTTGGCTAATCTGTTATCAAAGACCGATGCTTCGGCGATGAAGCCGGTGGAATCCAAATGGTTTAGTGAACCAGAGGAAGAGGCTTTGTTTGAGGTTTGGTCGGTTCAAAAAACAAGTGTGGCTGAGCATATCAAGACAAATGACTATGCCAACGCATTGTCTGACTTGGCAAACTTAGCTGATCCTTTGGACCGTTTCTTCGACAAAGTGATGGTCATGGCTGACGATGATCAAGTGCGCATTAATCGCCTTTCACTGCTTCACGAGATGAGACAAAGTTTTCTCTCAATTGCTGATCTTGCCCAGCTGGGGCGGTAATGCCTCACCTGCCATCGTTTAATCACGAGCGTCTCAAAAAAGATGGCCGGTATCTGGCTTGGCGTACCTTGCTTGAGCGCTGCCCATCCTTGAGCCCCGGTTGGCATATCGAAGACGACCGCGTGTGTGTTGGTGAAACAAAAGATCAAGACTTGGGGCTACTGACCGAGCTGGCAAAGTCTTTACTGCCTTGGCGCAAAGGCCCTTGGTCTCTTGGTGGAGTCGAGGTTGATTCAGAGTGGCAAGGGGGGATGAAATGGCGCCGCGTACAACCCCACATTGATTTGGTGAATCAAAAGGTGCTGGATGTCGGTGCAGGCAATGGTTACTTTGGCTGGCGAATGTTAGCGGCTGGCGCGAAGTCTGTGACCGCTTGTGATCCAACCGCTTTATTCGTTGTACAACATCAATTAATCCAACAACTGGCAGGTGCGCCCGAACATCAGATGTGGGCCTGCCGGATTGAAGAGTTGCCTTTGACTGAGACAGATTTTGATGTCGTCTTCTCTATGGGGGTGTTGTCTCATCGGCGTTACCAACAGGGTGATCATCGTGCCCATCTGGGACACCTCTATCGGCGTTTGCGTCCTGGCGGGCAGTGTGTTCTGGAGACTTTAATCGTCCCTGATGAGGCCTGCGAGACCATGCCAAACCATGACCGTATTCTCCAACCCCAATCGCGTTATGCACGCATGAAGAACGTCTATGCCTTACCTAGCCAACAGACACTCAGCCAATGGTTAGCCAACACAGGGTTTGTCGATATTGCTTTGGTGGATTTCGCGCCCACAACTGTAGAAGAGCAACGTGCGACCGAGTGGATGCCCTACCAGTCGCTTGTGGATGGCTTGTCAGAGACTGATCAAACGCAAACGATTGAAGGTTATCCAGCGCCTATTCGGGCCATCGCGATTGGGTACAAACCACCACACAGAAGTGATGGTCAAAAACTCTGAATCGTTGGCGTCAGAAAATACCCAAAATACCGCCGAGGACAACCAAAATGAGCGCCGGTGTCACTACCCGAGTGATCCACAACCAAGCGGAAAAGGCCCAGCCTGGCATGTTCTCACCCAACTCCTCACGCGTGATCTTGCTCGACAGTACCCAGCCTGCGAACAGTGCAATCAATAAACCACCCACAGGCAGCATGATCTGTGTGGCCACATAGTCGATCGCATCCATGGGGGATTTGCCGACAATCTCGACTTCTGACCACAAGTTAAACGAGAACACAGACGCCAGACCCAGTAGCCAACCCAGTCCTGCCACGATGAGCGCTGCTTTTTTTCGGCTCAGGTTGGTGGCTTCGACCAAATACGCTGTCGCAGGCTCCATCAAAGAAATAGAACTCGTCCAAGCAGCGACGGCCAAGAGTAAAAACATCAACATGCCATAAAAGATTCCAAAAGGCATTTGTCCAAAAGCCAATGGTAGCGATGTGAAAATAAGCCCAGGACCACCTGAGCCAGGATCAATGTTGTTGGCAATAATGATGGGGAAGATCGCCAGACCAGCGATGATGGCCACAAACGTATCTGCACCAGCAACGGCCGCACCTGTTCTTGGAATAGAGATGTTGGCTGGCAGGTAGGCACCATAAGTCATGATGGCGCACATTCCCAGCGATAGCGTGAAAAATGCTTGGCCGAGTGCTGTCACAAACATCGCCCCATCGACCTGCGTCCAATCAGGTTTAAACAAAAAGCCCACAGCGTCATAAAAATGCCCTGTGTTCATGCCGTAACCCAACAAGATTAAGAGCAACACCAGCAACACAGGCATGAGCAAACTCACCGCCCGCTCCAATCCTTTTTCGACCCCGAAGCCCACGACCCCGACCGTCATCAACATGAAAAACCCATGCCAGAATGTCAGCTCACCCACATCACCCAACAAAGCGCTAAATGTGGCGCCAGGGTCACTGATTGATGCCCCGACACCGATCCATTCTTTGAAATACAAGAAGGCATAGTGGAGCGTCCAACCAGCAACAACAGAGTAAAAAGATAGGATCATAAAGCCGGCAATGATGCCAAGCACGCCAATCAGCGCCCAACTTCGATTGGCATTGCTGGCCGTCGATAATTCACGCAAAGAATTAATGGGGCTCATTCGCCCACGTCGCCCAATCAGAATCTCGGCAAACATGATAGGCAAGCCCACCAACGCAATACAGGCCAGATAAATCAGGACAAAGGCACCACCGCCATTTTCTGAGGTGATGTAGGGGAAGCGCCAGATGTTGCCTAAGCCAACAGCCGACCCTGTGGCGGCAGCGATAAAAGCGATCCGAGAAGACCACATTCCATGAATGGACGATGTTTGCATTTGTAACCATTACCCATAGATGACGGAAGCCCTCATTGTGCGACAATGCTTGCGTTTGCGCAAATGCCAATGACAAGAAAGATGAACAAGCACAAAGTCACACACTGGTTCTGCTATCCTCAAAAAGTGACTTTTGTGGAGGCTTTATGGCGAGAAAACACCCTTTTTCTCTAGGCATTGCCCACTTGAGCGTGATTCTTTCGGCGCTGTGCTGGCCCTTGGTGGGACAGGCACAAATCGAGCGGCAGCACGATGCCCATGTGCATGGACAAGCCACAGGCACCTTGGCGATGGACGAGACCCGCTGGGAATTAACACTCGCCTTACCTGGCTTTAATGTGGTTGGGTTTGAGCACCCACCTCGTACCCCTGAGCAGTCCGCTCTATTAAGCGACGCGCTTGATTATTTTAATCAGCAGCCTTGGTTGGGGTTTAATCCTGAATCTGGCTGTCGAATCACCGACACAGACGTCCAGTCTATGGGTTTCGAAGACCCACAGGACAATCACCAACATCACCATGACCACGGGAGCGATCACGATGGTCATGCCAGAATGGAAATCAAAGTCAGCGGTGAATGCGATCGCATGGATGCGCTGACCCGTCTGTCAATGAAACTCTTCGACGCCTTTCCAAATAATGAACAAGTGATGATCGCTGTCTTGACCACTACCCGAGCGATGACGGTAACTTTAACTCCCCAAGCATCATCAATCGTGTTCAACTAACCGGTGATGAGCGATCTACTAACACTGAACCATCTTCGCTACACATGGCCAGGGTCAACCGATCCCATTGTGTTGCCAAACTTCACCTTGGCCCAGGGGGAGCGGGTATTTCTCTATGGGCCCAGTGGTTCGGGAAAATCCACTTTGTTGGCATTGATCGGTGGGCTTGTTAAACCAGACCAAGGAGAGGTTGTCTTTGCTGGTCAACACCTAGAAAGCATGAAAGGGGCCAAACGCGATCAGTTCCGTGCGGACCACTTGGGCATTATTTTCCAACAATTTAATTTGCTGCCGTGGTTAGATGTTCGGTCGAATGTGGCGCTGCCATGTCACTTTTCCAAGCGACGAGCTCAAAAAGCTGGTCCATTAGACGCGGCTGTTGAGCGTCTTTTAATGGGTATGGGACTTGAAAGCGCCTTATGGTCACGTCGGGCAGATACATTGAGCGTGGGCCAACAACAACGGGTGGCCGCCGCCAGAGCATTGATTGGTGAACCCGATTTAATTTTGGCTGATGAGCCAACCTCAGCACTTGATATGGATAGACGCCAGCAGTTTATCGACCTGTTGTTTGAGCAGGTGAAGCTCAGCGGAAGCACGTTGCTATTTGTGAGTCATGAAAAAGATTTGGCAGTGCGGTTTGATCGCCAATTGTCTTTGGATGAGGTGTGCCTGTGAACTTGATTCGTCTGGCTTGGCGCTCTCTTATTAATCGGAAGTTTGCGGTGATCTTAACGGTCATCACCATCGCTTTTTCCATTGGGCTGTTGGTGTTGGTAGAACAATTGCGTCAAGAAGTTCGACAAGGGTTTTACCGTTCTGTCTCTGGGGTTGATTTAATTGTTGGGGGAAGAACGTCCCCAGTGCAATTGCTGTTGTATTCCGTGTTTGGGATTGGCAGCGCTACGAACAATATTGATTGGGCCACCTTTGAAGAGCTTGAAGGTTTGCCAGAAGTGGCTTGGGCGGTGCCAATGGCGTTGGGCGATTCTCATCAAGGCTACCGTGTGATGGGCACATCCAAAGCTTTTTTTGATGCTTTCAAAGTAGGCAATCAAGAGTCGTTGAGTTTTGTGGCTGGCAGGCCTCAGGAAGTCTTGTTCGATGATTTATTTGATGTGGTCATCGGTTCACAAGTCGCCAGAAAGCTAGGGTATTCAGTGGGCGACTCGTTGGTCTTGTCCCACGGCACAGGGAATGTGAGCTTGCAGTCCCACGATGCGTTGCCATTTCAGGTCGCGGCTATTTTGGCGCCGACAGGCACGCCGATTGATCAACAACTCTATGTCTCGTTACAAGCGCATCGGGCTGTTCATGTGGGTTGGGAAAGCGGCATGCAGCGCCCTGGCGCTGGTTTGGATACTGACAGGGCGCGCGCCATGCAAGCCTCGCTTGAGCCTGAGACATTGACAGCCATTTTTTTAGGTCTCAAATCCCGTGTGGCGGTTTTTGGTCTCCAAAGACGGGTGAATGAGTATCGGGTAGAACCACTGAGCGCCATTATTCCGGGCATCACACTCCAGGAACTATGGAAAATCTCTGGATTGGCCGAACAAATACTGAGAGTGGTGGCGGTTTTGGTCGTGATCACAGGGCTTTTGGGGATGCTCACCGTGTTACTCACCACCCTCAATGAGCGCCGTCGAGAGATGGCGATTTTGAGGGCCAATGGCGCGCGGCCATATCAGATAGCCACACTATTAATATGGGAGGCTGGTTTGATGGCAGCTGGCGGGATTGGTCTGGGCGTGATTTTGGCCTATTTGGTCCAGTGGGGCGCTGCCCCTTGGTTGCTCGATCGGGTGGGTATTTATATGGGGCTTGAATGGTTGGCGCCTTGGCAGTGGGGTGTTTTGGGCATCATATGGGTTGCAGGCCTGATGGCTGCAGCGATACCAGCGACGCTGGCATACAAGCGGACTTTGGCTGACGGTATGCAGGTGAGGAGTTAGTGAAACTCACGGTACAATCGTGTGGTCGAATAAAAGAGTCTTTGTTTTATTGTCATTACTGAGTGGAATTTTTTCATGCGCTGTGTTCAAACTTTTTTTGTTGCTTTACTCACGCTCTCTTCGGTGGGCTTTGCGCAAGACACCCGTGAGCTCGAGTGGCTAGACTTAATGCCGGAAGATGAAGCGCGAGTGTGGATGGATGCCTCAAACCAAATTGACCACACGGGTTTAAGCGATCCCGATGCCTTCCAGTCTTTTCGAACGGTGGGTGATTTGGATGGGCAAAAAGTCAAGATCCCAGGATTCGTTGTTCCCATCGAAACAGACGGGGAGGGCAACCTGAAAGAATTTTTCCTGGTGCCTTATTTTGGGGCCTGCATTCATGTGCCTCCGCCACCAGCCAACCAAATCATCTATGGACGATTAGCGGATCCAATTCCCATGGTGAACATTTGGGATGCGTTTTGGATGGAAGGCCAAATAAATATTGAAGATGTATCCAATGAAACGGCAGCATCCGCCTACACCATGGATGTCTCATCATTAACTTTATATTGATCAACAACATCAGTCACTAACCCAACACAAGGAAAACCGTAATGAAAAAATGGGCGCTTTTATTGTTGTTATGGCCATTGGTGGTCATGGCTCAAGATACCCGGCCGCTGTCGGCAGAGGTGCTTTGGGAGCTTCATCGTGTCGGCTCACCTGTTATCTCTCCAGCAGGGGGACATGTGGTGGCCCCCGTGACCTCCTATGACACAGAGGATGACAGTTCAGAAACCCGACTCTATCTCTTCTCGGAAGATGGCGGGGTTCAACGCCCGCTGACAGCCGAAGGCCACTCTGCCAGTAGCCCTGTCTTTTCACCTGATGGCAGTTGGCTCGCTTTTGTGTCGCGTAGAAGCGATGACGATAGTGGACAGATTTATCTCCTACCAATGAATGCACCAGGTGAAGCGAAGCGCTTGGGGCATGTCCCCACAGGCGTGTCATCTTTGCGGTGGGTCGGTGAGCACATTTATTTCATTAGCCGTGTCTATCCCGGCCAAAGCTTTGATGAAATGAAAGAGACCATCCAATCAGAAAAAGACAGTCACGTCTCGGCCCATCAATGGAATGCGTTGCCTTACTCGATGTGGGACCACTGGATTGATGAAGCACGCCAGGCCCATGTGTTTAGAATTCATGTGGCTTCAGAAGCGATTGACCCGATCACCCAACCGTTTGGCATCGAGTTGCCACGTTCAAGCCAAGGCTTAGGCAGCTATGACATTCATCCAGACGAAACCCACATCGCCTTCACCTCTCCAGCCAATCCGGGGGATGTGGATCCCAATATTGATCTGTTCTTAGCGCGTATTGGTGATTCACAAGCGGTCAATCTGACAGCAGGCAACCCCGCCGGTGATGGCAATCCAATGTTTAGTCCTGATGGGCAGACACTGGCTTATGTTCGCCAAGCGATCCCCGGTTTTTATGCAGATAACGCCAATATTGTTTTGGTGGATCTTGAAACCCAAAACCAAAATGAAATCACCACAGATTGGGATCGGTCTGCCGGTGGTCTGCACTGGTTGCCCGATAGCAGTGGCTTTGTCGGTGCGATTGCTGATGAGGCCCACGGCCGGATCTATCACATTGATCTCGAGGGTACGCCGAGAGCCGTCACGGGCGGCACCACCTATGGTGGTGTTAGCGTGTCTAACGACGGCGTCGTTGTCGCCCATAACCAAAGTTTCTTGTATCCACCACGGCTGGTTCGGGTAGATCTTGAAACAGGTGAGACAGTCCGTTTAGATACCATTAACGACGACATCTTAGCGAATGTTGATCTGGGTACTTATGAGTCGGTGACCTATAAAGGTCACAACGGCCAAGACATTCAGATGTGGGTCCACTATCCACCTGGCTTTGATAAGCGCAAAGAATATCCTTTGTTTTTGCTCATTCATGGTGGGCCACACAATGCCATTCCTGATGGCTTCCATTTCCGGTGGAACGCACAAACTTTTGCCTCATGGGGTTATGTCACGGCCTGGCATAACTTCCACGGGTCCAATAGTTTTGGTCAGGATTTTGCCGATGCGATCAACCCGGATTGGATCACCGCTCCGTACAACGACACGGTGGCCGCTGCCGAGTGGTTTGCGAAACAAGATTGGATTGATGAAGACCGCATGGTCGCGGGTGGTGGCAGCTACGGTGGTTACTTATCCTCTATCTTGTTGGGTAAAGACCATCCTTTCAATGCCCTCTTGATTCATGCACCGGTCTATAACATGTACTCACAAATGGCCGCTGATTTTGCCGTGCATGGCACACGCTTCGGTCAGTTCTGGGAAAACCCAGAGATTTATAAGACCATCTCACCGCATTACTATGCGGAGAACTTTGACACACCCGCATTGATTATCCATGGTCAAAATGACCTGCGCGTTCCAGTGGGTCAAGCCTTTGAGCTCTTTAGAACGTTGCAAACCAAAGGCATTGAGTCTCGGCTGATTTATTACCCAGATGAAAACCACTGGGTACTCAAGCCGAACAACTCGCTTTATTGGTATGCCGAAGTCCAAGACTGGATGGCTAAATTTGCAGAACCTGGGGCGAAATAACGCCCCAAGCTAACTCAGCAAGACTGGGGTCAGTCTGCGTATTTAATGCTGCAACCATATGGCCGTGTGATTGACTCTGAAATGGGTTGGTCCGCGGCCATTTCTTTAAGCCCTTCCATGACATACTGCGTGGCCTCTGAGATATCGGCGATACGCGCGCTCGGGATAGAGTCGATTCCGCCCATATACACCAGCGTTTGCGAGGCATCAATGATGTACATATGCGGGGTGACCCGAGCATCATACGCCCGCCCCATTTGTCCATCCTCATCGAGCAAGACAGCGGTGGGTGCCGCTTCGCGTGATTGCGTTAACTCATCGGCTTGTTCTGGTGAGACGTGCCCTTGAGTGCCTGGGCTTGATGAAATCACAGTTAGCCAGACCACATCATGCGCATCTTTGGCTGTGCGTTGCTGGTTTTGCATATTCGATGAACTGTAATGCTTTTTGACAAAAGGGCAGTCGTGATTGGTCCATTCAAGCACCACCGTTTGTCCAGCGAAGTCTGCTAGTTGATGCAGCTGTCCTTTTGTGTCGACGACTTCAAACGCCGGAGCAGGTTGTCCAACAACCGGTGCGGCCAGTGACGGTGTGATACCGAGACACAGTAGCGCTGTAGCGGCGACCATTACTTTACATAGATTCCCCATCTTCATTGCTTTCTCCTCACTGATTCGATTTATTCCTAGACACTGACTGCTGCGGGTTGTTTTTATATTTTATCTTGGCACGATTATTGTGAATTTCCTATGGCCTCTAGAACAAGGTTGGGTGTCAAGATCTGTGGCAAGACCCGAGGTGGGCCACCATCTTTAGGATAGAAGACATACAGTGGCACGCCATTACGATCAAAGCTGGCCAGATAGTCTGTAATCATTGGGTCACGACGGGTCCAGTCACCCTTGATATAAACCACTTGGTTTGTCTTGAGCGCTTCTTTAAACGCATCGCTACTCAAGGCGACTTGTTCATTGACAAGACAGGTGACACACCAATCAGCAGTCATGTTGACGAACACCGCTTGAGTGGGATCATCTCGCGCTGCTTGAAGCGTCTCGGGTGAATAGTTTAGCCAGACGGTGTCTTGCTCTTGTTCATTGGGCGGCGTTCTGGCTGCTGAGGCGAGCATGGCCAGTGCAGCGATTAATCCAAAGGCCACCAAACTATGCCGATAGCCTGATAGGGCTCGATAACGCTCGGGTTGTTTATGCAGCCAACACAAAAATGCCAACACCACCAAGCCTGTGAGAATGTAGGCGACTGCACTGGCACTGGTTTGGCGTGCGAGCACCCAGACCAACCAGACCGTAGAGAGGTAGATAGGAAACGCCATCAACTCTTTGAAGGTCGTCATCCATGGACCGGGTTTGGGGAGCCAGCGGCCTAGCTGCGGCAAGTAAGCCAGCAATAGCATGGGCAGGGCCAAACCCAAACCCAACATCACAAACACCCCTAACCCAAGGAACCAAGGCATCAGCACCGCCGCCCCCAAAGCCACACCCATAAACGGTGCCGTACAGGGGCTGGCCACAATGGTGGCCAAGACACCCGTGGTAAAAGAACCCCGAACGCCGTGGTCTTCAGTCAGCGATTGGCCCCAGCCCATCCATTGCCCGCCGATGGTCACAAAGCCTGATAAGGAAAGCCCCATGATGAAAAAGACGTAGATCAAAACACCGACGATCAGAGGGGATTGCAACTGAAACCCCCAACCCATGGCCTGACCACCAGCCCTGAGGGCCAGAAGCACGCTGGCAATGAACATAAAACTACCCACCACGCCAACGGTATAAGCAATCGCCTGTGGACGTTGCTGGCGAGCTGGGGTAGAAACGACATGCAAGGCTTTGATCGACAACACAGGAAAGACACACGGCATCAGGTTGAGCAATAGCCCGCCACCGAGTGCGAGCAGTAATACCATGGCATAGGCAGGGGGCGCGGTCTGGGCGGCTTCAGTAATCAAATCGGTTTTTTGTAGTGACCATGTATAGGCTGTTTGAGTCACATCATCGACGGCAACGAGGGCGATATCATTCACCTCACCAGAAAAATAAGGCGATAGCGGCTGGGCGATTTGAACCCATGTCTCACCCTGGCTAATGAAGACGTCTTTGGCATGATCAACCACATTCGGTGTAGTGACAAAGATACGATCTGAGGTTGGTGTCCAATCGGTCAGCACACCCGTCCTGGGTAAGCGAACGCTGAATTGATTGGCCTCTGTGCTGAACTGCCCAACCTGCGCTTGTAGTTCTGGGTATCGTTGTTCAGCAGACTCGAACAGTGACTCAAACTGTGAGGGCTGATTGATTTGTGATGTGACCACCGGAAGCGATAAAGACAGCGTGGCTTCACCAGGAATACACTCGATCCGACATACTAACCAAGAGGCGTCAACAGACACGGCCACTGTCTCACCAACAACAAGCGCTGGGGGTGGTGTGAAGGTCATCGGCAGCACATGCTCACCCTCATAACCATAGTTAACCAAGTGTCCAATTTCGATCCGTTCAGGGTAGGGCCAACGAATCTCTCCAATGCTTGCGTTTTCTGGCAAAGACCAAGTCAGCGTTGGCGCAATACCCGAGTCACCCGGATTTTGCCAATACGTATGCCAGTGTGTTTCGGGCAAAATCCGAAGCCCGAGCTCAATGGTGGTGCCGGGGACAATGGCTTGTGTGCGAGAGACTAACTCAACTTCAATATGATCGCGTTGGACAGGGTTGGCGTTAACGCTGTTGACCCATAGACCCATGGCCAACACACACAAAACAAAAAGGCACTTTATCTTCGTCATCAACGCTATGTCTGGCAACAGGGACAGTAAAAGGTGGACCGTTGGGCCATCACTACCCGTTTAATTGTGCCATGACACCCAGGGGTCATACAGGGTTGCCCTTCGCGTCCGTAGACTTTCAATGACTGACCAAAATAGCCTGGCGTCCCATCTCCGACCGTGAAATCACGAAGAGAGGTGCCACCCACTTCAATGGCATCGCTTAAGATGCCAACGATCGAGTTAGCCAACAATTGATAGCGTGTTTTTGACACTTTTTGAGCTTTTCGTTTGGGATGAATACCAGCGTCATATAAAGACTCACAAGCATAGATGTTGCCCACACCGACCACCACATGCCCATCCATGATGAAAGACTTGACTGGAATGGCGCGGGGTCGTGATTGTGTCCAAAGCCACTGACCACTAAACCCATCTTCCAAAGGCTCCGGACCAAGACGTGCCAGTTGAGGCACTGTTTCTGGGGCGGCATCGGCCCAAAGGAGCGCACCAAATCGACGGGGATCTGTGTAACGAATGGTGTGCCCACCTTGAATCACGAGATCGACATGGTCATGTGGGCCAGCCGGTGGTGGGTCTGTCCAAGCGCGAAATGAGCCTGACATCCCCAAGTGCCAAAGCAAATGCCCCTTGTCTAAATCCCAAATCAACCATTTGCCTCGCCGCCTAAGTGAGGTGATCGGACGATTGGCCAGCGCCCCTATCTGTGATGGAATAGGCCAGCGCAACTTTGGCTGACGGATCACCATGTGTTGAATAATGCGCCCTTCAGCGAGCGGCGACAATCCGCGTCGTGTGGTTTCTACTTCGGGAAGCTCTGGCATAACGTCCTCATGATACGCTTATCTTTCCATTCCATTTGAACCAAATGACGCAGCTAGGGGGCATTATGCCGTTTCGGTTTTTCCGCCGCGTGCCTTTAGGAAAAGGCCTGACTATGAACATTTCAAAAACTGGCCTGTCTTTTTCGGCAGGCCCCAGGGGTGGGGCATTTACACTGGGTACCTCTGGCGCACGAGGCACCATGAGCCTGCCAGGCACGGGCTTGTTCTACACCGTGGATAAAAAGAACATCTTAACGGGTAAAAAAAAGCGGTCTCCCCAAAAACCCAAACGGGCTAACGCACTGCCACCCGACAGCCCACTTGAGCTGGGGTTTTTTGATAAATGGCGTGTGCCGAAAGAGGAGCAGGTGGTTGTTGAGGGGTTTAAGGCACTGGTGGGTGGTGATCATGCCCTTGCGCTTGAGTATTTTGAGTTGGCCCCGAACACCGCTGATGCGCGATGGATTGCAGGGATGATTCGGTTGAAGCAAGGCGAGCATGATTTGGCGGAGGCCCATTTGAAGTTTGCTTTGTCACATGAAAAAGCGTTGGGCGCATTGGTCGCTAAGTATGATGTCGAAGTCGTTCTTAGACTTCCGATCACTGAGCATATTTTTGCCTTAGCCCAACCCAGACGCCGGGGTACCTTACTTGCCATGGTGGAATGTCAGCAAGACCGAGGCGATTATCACAGCGCCTTACATTACTGTCATCAACTGGTTGAAGAACACCCGGAGGATCTTTTGGTGACCTTGTCTATGGTTGAGCTTCAGTCAATGATGGCATCGCCTCTTTCTGAGTCAACAGCGAAAGAATGGGTGGCCATGATTGGCGCCTTGGATAATGACAGTGACGTGCACGCCGCACTTTTAATGTACAAAGCCCAAGCGTTGATGGTATTGGGTTTAAACAAAGCAGGCTTAACCACATTAACCCAAGCCTATCGCAAGAAAAAAGACCGCGACGAAGCGCTCTTACGGGCGATCCGATATCAGCGCATCAAAGCCTACCAGCGGCTTGGGCAAAAAAGCCGTGCCCTAGTCGAGCTCGAAGGTTTATATGCCGAGGCACCCGACTATGAGGATGTGGCCGAGCAGCTAGGTTTGGCTTAGCTGATGGCATAAGGTTTGGTTGGTGGTTTTTCAGGCCTAGCGGTTGCGAGCAACCGCCTTTGGGTTCAAACTGTTTGCTATGACCAGCGATACCTCCCCATCATTGAAGATTCAATCCCTCAGCGTCGGTGCGCTCCGCCCCATCGACTTAACCGTGGCGCCTGGGGAAGTGGTCTGTTTGTCGGGTGAGTCTGGTTCGGGCAAAAGCCGTTTTCTCCGTGCGGTCGCTGACTTAGAACCACATGAGGGCAAGGTGAGTTTGGGTGATCTGGACCGCGCCTCAATGCCAGCGCATCAGTGGCGAGAGCAGGTGATGCTGGTTCCCGCTGAAAGTCAGTGGTGGGCTGATCGTGTCGGTGAGCATTTTTGTGGCCCTATGCCTGAGGCACTTTCCGCCCTCGGTTTTTCTGATGATGTCACCAGCTGGGAGGTGGCCCGCTTGTCCAGTGGAGAAAAGCAACGCCTCGCAGCTATCCGGGCGTTGTCTTGCCAACCAAAAGCCTTGTTGTTAGACGAGCCGACCGCCAACTTGGATGATCACAGCATCCAGTTATTTGAGCAGTGGATCTTGGGCGTGATTCAGACAAAGAAAATGCCCGTGTTATGGGTCGCCCACGATGAGGCACAAATGGCCCGCGTTGGTCAACGACATTTTCGAATTCAAGGCGATCACTGGGAGCTTGATCAATGAATGTGATTGATCTGGCTTGGTGGCAGTTGGCCATTGCCGCGTCAATGGTGCTGGCGCTGGCGGGCGTGTCGATGGTGGCGAGACTGAATGTCGGTAAGCCGATATTGATCGCAGGGGCAAGAACCGTCATTCAACTCACCTTGATCGGTTTGGTGTTGGAAGCGCTTTTTGCAGTGGGCGCATTCCATTGGGTGGCTTTAATGGCCACCTTGATGTTGCTGGTGGCTGGCCGTGAGGTCATGGCGAGACAAAAACACCGACTTACGGGTGGTTGGGCCTTCGGGATTGGCACCAGCGCCATGTTCATCTCTGGGTTTACGGTGACGGTGCTAACCCTTGTTGTGGTGATCGGGCCAGACCCTTGGTATACCCCCCAATACGCAATACCCCTATTGGGCATGTTGTTGGGCAACACCATGACCGGTGTGGCTTTGAGTCTTGATCGGTTGACAGAAGCGGTCTGGCGCCAACGCGCGGTCATTGAGAATCGATTGATGTTGGGACAATCTTGGCAAGAGGCGATTGGTGATTTTCGACGCGAAGCCATGCGCTCTGGCATGATGCCCATGATTAATGCCATGGCGGCCGCTGGTATTGTGAGCTTACCTGGGATGATGACGGGTCAAATTTTGGGTGGCAGCCCACCGGCTGTGGCGGTGAAATACCAAATTCTTGTGATGTTCACGATCACCGTGGGCTCTGGGTTCGGGGCCATGGTGGCCGTGAGTGCGGGCAGTCGTCGCTTGTTTGATGAGCGAGAGCGACTTCGGGTTGATCGCTTGAGCGCCGCGCGTACTTGATACTTATTGCTTAAACCAAGGCCTGATCAATGCCCACGCTTGCAGCGGCCCCAAAGGATGAGTAATGGCTCGACGCCACTGGGCCTCTCTTTCATCGATTAACGCAAGCACGGGCTTGAGTGCCATCACGCGTTGTTCAATGTCTTCCCAGGCCGTCCAAAATGCATCATCCCCCTCGGGTGAGTTTTCGGTATTCGCTCGTTGGCGCAATAATCCATACGCCTCTTTGACGATGGGATTAAGATCGGCTGACTTATCTAGGTCATCTTCACTAAATTGCGTGTGTCGCAAGCGCTGATCTAAGAACCCATCGATAAAATTTTGGATAGTATCCGCCCCGTCAGATTCCCTTGCCAACCCCAGCGTCTGTGACACGCGGCTGAGGGTTTGGTGTGGTTGGTCCATCAAATCATCGTAATCAACCACTGAAAGTGGGTGAGGTCTCGTGTGCCGCAAAAAAGGCACAATACTCATTAACCACTCCAAGTCACTGGCTGCTTGCCTGCCTCGGCGCGGATCAATCTTGGCGCGCGAGCGGGCGACGCTGATCGGGTTTCTCAATGCAATCACAAAAGCGGGCTGTGATTGAGTCTCGGCCAACACCCGATCCCAAAAGGGCAGGATGCGGAGTGTTCGCCCATACTTAAATCCCCATATCGGTGAGCGTCCAAAACGCTGATTGATCACATGGATGGCTTGGTCTTGCAGCGGTTGAAGCTTGGGGTTATCGAATGCATCCGGCGCCAACCAGCCGACGCTGTCTGCTCTCAACCCCAATACTCGCCGCGCTTTTTTCGAGATGGCCAATAGATCAGCGTCTTCGAAGAAACCTTTGGGATTTTTTCGACTGGCTTTTTTAAAGTGTTGACCAAGATCGACGCCCAACGCCTGTAGCGCTCGGGTGAGCGTGCTGGTGCCACTGCGACCTGCTCCAATGACGAAGACTGCTTTTTTGGGTTGATTGGAAGACATGGCAAATACTCTACATCGGATTGGCTGCTGGGGCGAGTACAATGAGGCCAATGATGAGTCGACCAGCCAATCCTTGGTGGAAGCGCGTGCAACGTCAATGGCGACAATGGCGCGGGTTTGAGCAAACCAAAACGCATCAAGTCGATTGGGTAATAAAAGCGGGCCAGAAAGCCAAAAGGGTGACTTTTCAAACCAAGCGCGAGGCCGATACAGTGACCCATGCGTTAGAGACCTTGGCGCCATTGGGCTGCTTCCCAAAACTGATTGCTCACCAAGACCAATGTGTTTGGGTGAGCTTTGTACCAGCGCAACCCATCAGTGATGATCCGAGTGATTTAATCAGCGCTTTTTTTCAAAAGCTCTATGGCCATCAAGTTGGCAAAGTGGTTGATGAAGTCTCTTCTGACACCGTGCTTGAAGCGTTTGAGTCAAACCTCGACACGCTTCGAGCGAGTCGTTATTTCAATGAGGACTTTTTGAATCAGTTAGCCCTGCACTGCCATCGATCTCGACCTGAGACTGTGTGCGTTGGGTTTGATTATGTTGATGCTATCCCAAAGAACTTTGTTATGTCTCAAGGGCAAGCCATCGGCATTGACATTGATGCCATTGAGGCCAATGTGCTCTTGGGAAAAGGCTTGGCCAAGGCAGAGTATCGCTCGTTGATGAATGCGTCAGCGCACTTGGCGGCGTTCGACACTCGTCTGGTCAAACAATACCCTTTTGTCCGTCTGTGCTTTGCGGCCGAGTATTTCTGCCAGAAATTAGCGCAGGGTAAAAAGCGCCACATTAACCCAAGTGTGATCAAAGCGTGGTTTTAACGAACGCCGATGACTTTGTGGGTTTGTAAACTAAACCGCCATTGGGGATGCGCTAAGCAGTAATTGATCGTGGCTTGTGTGTTCTCTTCCAATTGAGGGCCATCCATCGGCTGAAGAAGGAAGTGATCAAACTCAAGTGTTTCGAAACGCTCAGGTAGGGCGGTGGGTTGTGGATAGACGAGCTTCAGTTCTTGGCCTGAGGTTTGAATGAGTGGGGCTGTGGATTTTGGGGAAACACATAGCCAGTCAATGCCTCTTGGCGCTTTGACTGTACCGTTGGTTTCGACCGCAATCCAAAACCCTTGACCATGCAATGCATCAATGGCCGCCTCGTCTAACTGTAATAACGGCTCACCACCCGTACACACCACCATGGCGTGGTCTTTGGGTTGGCTGCTTGGCCACTGTGCCGCTACAGCTTGAGCTAATGCTTCGGCGTCTTTAAATTTTCCACCACCGGGACCATCGGTGCCCACAAAGTCCGTGTCACAAAAAGAGCAGATGGCATTGGCGCGATCTTTCTCTAGCCCTGACCATAGGTTGCAGCCCGAGAATCGCAAAAACACAGCTGGCCTTCCCGCATTCAGCCCTTCACCTTGGAGGGTGTAGAACATTTCTTTGACGCTGTAGGTCACATCAATCCCCTTTTTCCAAGTGGGCACCTTGACCCTTTTGGTGTTCCACTGTGACACCCGTGAGTTTTGGCAACAGGGGTTGCATGTGTTGGGCGATATAGCCAGCGAGGGTGATGTCATCAGCGTGCTCAAGCCCTGGAATGTCATAAAGTGGGTGATGGTCCAGTGCCTTGAACAGCGGGGCAAAGGCGAGTTTCACATCACCAAAATCATGTACCCATCCTTGGACATCATCAAGGGCACCTGTCAGATGTAGCTCTACATTGAAGGTGTGACCGTGAATGGCGCATCGGGGATCACCGTCACGAAGGCCAGCCAGGCGAACAGCACTGTCGATGGTTTGCGCTTTCCAAATCGCCATGTCTTCGCCATCAAACCGGCACCCAGCGGTCGGTGTCTCATTGACACTGACAGACACTAACGCGAGCGAGGATGACAGTTTTTGCCAGAGCCACAGTGCCAAATGTTCACTGGTTGGATTCTCAAGGCCATCAATGTCATTCAAACAAGACCAAGCCAGTGACTGGTGGAGTGGGGCCCATGCCTCGTGAATTTTTTTGTGGGCCAGCGCCGCAGGCTCACTCGGATCAATCGCAACGGTCAATGTGACTGCAAACCCATGGCCGTGCATTCTTCCACACTTGTGTCCGACAGGCACATTGGGTAGCTGATGGGCAGCTTCAAAGAAAAAGCGTCGGCTTATGGTCCAAGGATGGCTCGAGGCTATTTTGAACTCGGTATACGTGTGAGGTGCGCTCTTGAGTTCAACAGAGACCAGTGCTTCGCTGGCGAGTGATTGTTGGATCCACTGAACAATCGCTGGGTCGTCAGGTTCATTATCGAGCCATTGATTCAGGTCTTGATAGCTCAACTGTTCGCAGATGGCTTCCAGTGACTGCTGCGCGGTCTGCCGACAAGCACTGATGTTGGCATCCAAGACGGCACTTACCTCAA